>NZ_CP024968.1:300000-600000 GCF_002804245.1 Mesoplasma coleopterae
ATGAAAATGATTACATTGGATATAAAATTGGTTTATCAGCTTCAACTCAATTATCAAATGAAAGCATTGATGCTGATGAGTTTGATGTTAAATTAGATAATGTAATCACAGAAAAAGAAATTTATGTTCCTTTTGTTGAAGAAGAACAAGAATTTGATTATGATGTTACTTATTCAGTTTTCAACGATGAAACTATTGTAGGTTAATTTGAAATAGGTTTTTACCTATTTTTTTATTTTTCTTGCATTAAAGTAGGTTTAATCTTTTAAAATAATAAATATAGAACAAAAGAGGTCATTATGGAAAAGTTATACATAAAAGATATATCAAAAGAATTATCAATTCCAGAGTATGTATTAAGGTTTTACGATAAGAAAGGTTTATTTCCTTTTTTTGAAAGAGATGAAAATAATTACAGATATATAGAAAGAGAAAAATTAGAGTGAGTTAGAATTGTATCTTGTTTAAAAAAATCTGGAATGCCTTTAAATAAAATAAGTGAATATATTGATTTAGCCTTACAAGGTAAAAACACTTATCCAAAAAGGTTAGAAATGATGATTGAACAAGAAAAATTAGTACTTGAAAAGATGAAAGATTTGCAAGAACAATTAGACTATATTAAATATAAAAAGAAATTTTACGAAAATAATTAATTTTTTGCTTGCATTAAAGTAGGTTTAATGAAATATGATTGATTTGAGTTCAAAACTCAAAGGAGATAATTTATGAAAACTAGAACATTAGGTAAAGATTTGATAGTTTCAGAAATCGGATTAGGTTGCATGGGCTTAAGTTATAGTCAACCACCTTTTCCGACAAAAGAAGAAGCTATTAAGTTTTTAAGAAATGCATATGAAGAAGGTGTTACTTTTTTTGACACAGCAGAAGTATATGGACCTTTTAATAATGAAGAATTACTCGGAGAAGCATTTAAAGATATTAGAGAAAAAGTTATAATTGCTACTAAATTTGGTTTTTCTTTTGATGAAAAAAATGTAACTGGGGTTGATAGTAGCAGAGAAAATATTTTAAGAGCTATTGAAGGCTCATTAAAAAGACTACAAACAAACTATATAGATTTATATTATCAACATAGAGTAGATCCAAATACTCCAATTGAAGAAGTAGCCCAAGTAATGAAAGAATTAATTGAGCAAGGTAAAATAAAACATTGAGGTTTAAGCGAAGCATCTGCAAATACTATCAGAAAAGCTCATGCAATTTGCCCAGTTACTGCTTTACAAAGTGAATATTCAATGTTTTGAAGAGAAGCGGAAACTAAAGTAATGCCGACATTAGAAGAACTAGGTATAGGATTCGTTCCATTTTCTCCATTGGGAAAAGGTTTTTTAACAGGAACTATTAAACCTGGTCATGTTTTTCCAGAGGGAGACTTTAGAAACACAATTCCAAGATTTAATACACCTGAATATTTGGAAAATAATTTTAAATTAGTTGAATATATTAAAGAACTTGCAAAAGCAAAAACCACAACTCCTGCAGCAGTCGCAATTGGTTGATTGTTAGCTCAAAAACCGTGAATAGTACCAATTCCTGGAACTAAAAAAATTGAAAGAGTTAAAGAAAATAATTCTGGATCACAAATTACTTTCACAAAAAAAGAATTACAAAATATTAAAGAAATCTTAGATCAAATCGAACTAATTGGAAATAGATACAATGATTTAAATGAAAGTAGAATAGATAAATAATTAAAATATTTATTAAAGAATAGCAATTGCTATTTTTTTATTTCATAAGAGTATAATAATTCTTGTAAAGTAAAAATTTAAGGAGAAAATATATGATCAAAGTTGATTTACAACACTCAGGACTTTCTATAGCTGATTTAAATGAAGCAAAAGTTAAAAAAGTTCATGAGATGATAATTAATAAAACTGGAAAAGGTAATGATTTTTTAGGATGAATTGAATGACCAAAAACATTTGATAAAAAAGAATATGAAGAAATGAAAAAAGTTGCTTCTTCATTAAGAAGTAAAATTGATGTATTAGTAACTGTTGGAATTGGTGGTTCATACTTAGGTATTAGAGCTGCTGATGAAATGATTAGAGGAATTAATCATTCTGATAAAATTCAAGTGATTTATGCAGGACATACAATGAGTTCAACTTATGTTGCCCAGTTATCAGATTACTTAAAAGGTAAAAAATTTGGAATTTGTGTTATTTCTAAATCTGGAACAACTACAGAACCAGGAATTGCTTTTAGAGCATTAGAAAAACAATTAATTGAACAAGTTGGAGTTGAAGCTTCAAAAGAATTAATTGTTGCTGTAACTGATTCATCAAAAGGAGCTTTAAAAACTCTAGCTGATAATAAAGGTTACCCAACATTTGTAATCCCAGATGATATTGGGGGGCGTTTCTCAGTTTTAACACCTGTTGGAATTTTCCCATTATTAGTTGCGGGAGTTAATACTGATAATATTTTTGCAGGAGCTATTAGAGCAATGGATGAATTAGTTCAAGGTGATTTAACAAATGAAGCTTATAAATATGCTGCTGCTCGTAATGCTTTATACAGCAAAGGGTATAAAGCTGAAGCTTTAGTTGCTTATGAATTACAAATGCAATATACTGCAGAATGATGAAAACAATTATTTGGAGAATCAGAAGGAAAAGATAATAAAGGTTTATACCCAACATCAATGATTTTCTCAACAGATTTACACTCACTAGGGCAATGAGTTCAAGAAGGTGCAAGAAACGTATTATTTGAAACAGTTATTAAAGTAAAAGAGCCAGTGGCTAATATGTTAGTTGAAACTGATACTGATAACTATGATGGTTTAAACTACTTAGCAGGTAAATCATTCCATGAAATTAACTCAACTGCTATTGAAGGAGTTATTGATGCTCATGTTAATACTGGAAAAATGCCAAACATTGTGTTAGAATTCGACAAAATGAATGATGTACAATTCGGATACTTAGTTTACTTCTTTGAAATAGCTGTTGCAATGAGTGGATACTTATTAGAAGTTAATCCATTTGATCAACCAGGAGTTGAAGTTTACAAATACAATATGTTTAAATTACTAGGAAAACCAGGAGTTAAATAGTAAAAACCAAAAAAATCCATGATTATTTTAAAAAAGTAGAACTTTTTCCATAAAAGTTCTTTTTTTTTTTTTTTGTGAGTAGAATAAGACCTATATGAAAGAAGGGGAAACTAATGATAAGTATAAATAATGTAAGCAAAAAATATGGAGAAAAAGTAGGAAACTTTAATATAAATATACAAATTAAAAAAGGCGAAATTTATGGAATAATAGGTCCTAATGGTGCTGGTAAAACTACTTTAATTAGGCAGATATTAGGTTTTGTAAAACCCGATGATGGCAATATAACAATTAATTCTATGCATTCATGAGAAAAAAGACAAGAAATAATGGAATGAACAGGTTATATAGCTGGTGAAGTTAGTATTTATGAAGACTATACAGGAATGCAGTTTTTAAAATTAATGTCTAATTTAAAGGCTAATGTTGATTGATCTTTTGTTGAAAAACTAATTGAATATTTTGAACTTGACACATCAAGAAAAATAAAAAAAATGTCAAAAGGAATGAAACAAAAAATAGCTATAATATCAGCAACTATGAATAAACCAGCTTTTTTAGTATTGGATGAGCCAACTTCAGGATTAGATCCAATAATGCAACAGAGATTTAATGAATTGATTTTAAAATTAAAAAGAGAAAACAACTTAACAGTTATAATTTGTTCTCATATTTTTGAAGAAGTTGTAGCACTTGCTGATAATGTAGGAATGATTAAGTCTGGTGAATTAATAGAAGAGTTTGTTATTAAAGAAAAAAATATCGAAATAATTAGAGAAAAATTTAAAAGTGTTTTTATTAAGGAGAGTATTTTATAATGGTTAAAAAAGTTTCAGGGTTTCAAATAATAAAAACTCATTTAAAATCTAATTGAAAACTAATTTTATTTTTATTTTTAATTGCTCTTGCAGGATCAGTTCTTGTTTTATGAATTTTTCTTCTTGGAGATCAAGGCAGAAAATATATTGCTCCATGAAGTCTTACTGTAACAAGCTCAGGTCCTTGAGGATCAGGAACATCTTTAAGTGGTGGAATGGGTCTTCAGTATCCAATTAGTTCTATATTATTAAGTGCGGGTTGTGTATCAATATTCAGTATATTATCTTTAATTTTTATTTTTATAACTTTCAATAAAGAAGTTAAGACAACTCAAATAAGTATTTGACTAACGTCTCCAATATCTAAAAAGAATATTATGCTATTTAAATTTTTATTTGTTATTTTAACTTTATTTTTAATTTATTTACCTATGTTTTTTTCAATAATTATATTTGCTTCTTTATCATATGATGCAGATAAATATTTCATTAATGTATTTGGGCAATTAATTTATTTCTTTGTATTTGTTATTCTTATAAGTGCAGTTTTCAGTTTAATTTTGACTACTTTATCAGACAAAGTTACTTTAGCTATAATTCTTTGTGTAGCCATTTTAGTTTGAATGTTTCTTACTTCAATAATAATTAGTTTTTCTCATATATCTAAAACGCATCAAGAAGATATTGAAGGAACAATAGTGATTGTTTATACAAAACCTTATAAATGGTTAGAAAATTTCAAATATATTGCTCCACAAACTTTATATGCTCAATTTTTAACTTTTAATATTGATAAATATATATCAGACGAATCACTTAACTCAAGTGAAATATATGAAGTAGCTACATTAAATATTGCAAAAACATGATGATTAGTAATCTCTTTATTTATTAATATAACTTTAATTTGTTTAATTGAAACTTTAAATTTAAAAATTGTAAATAAAAAAGATTTCAATATCTAAAATCAGCGTTGCTGATTTTTTTATTTTAATTACTTTATTCCAATAATTAAATATTTTATAAGATAAAATCATTAATATATAATATTTAAATTAATAAGGAGAACATATATGATTAAAAAAGAAACACTTAAATGATTAAGTGAACAACAGGATTTTTTAGATAATAAAATAATAGAAAAACATAATTTAACTTTAGATCATGAAATTTTTAGAAAAAAACTTATTGCTTTTTGAGTAGAATTAGGTGAATATGCCAATGAAGAAAAAAGTTTTAAATATTGAAAGCAAGGAGCACCAGGTGCTAAAGAAGTTCAATTAGAAGAATATATTGATGGATTACATTTCATCATAAGTTTAGGAAATCAAATTAACTATAATTTTGAGAACTTTAATTTTAAAGATTTGGGATATGACAATAATATTGATTGTTACTTTGAATTAATAAAAAATTTAACTGCTCTAGTTAATAGCCCAAGTAATGACTCTTTTGCTAAAATTTTTAACTCGTTTTTACAAATTGCAAAAGTTCAAAATTATTCAGAAGAAGATTTAATTAAAACTTATAAAGCTAAACATGAAAAAAACCAACAAAGACAAGTGGAAAATTATTAAAATGGAAAAAATAACATCAGCATCAAATAATAAAATTAAAGACTTAATTAAATTAAGAGACGATAAGAAATTTCAAATAGTTGAAAATCTTTTTGTAATCGAAGGATTGCACATGGTTAATGAAGCCATTAAAAGAAATATTATTAAAACTATATTTTTGGAAGAAAAAATGTTAAGCAAAATTTATGATATTAATAATTTTGAATGTATTTTAATTTCAGAAAATGTTTCAAATAAAATTTCTTCAACCAAAACAAGTCAAGGAATATTTGCAACTTGCACATTGGAAAAACAAGAAATAAGTTTTGAAAAAAATATTTTATTACTTGATCAATTGCAAGATCCAGGTAATATGGGAACTTTAATTAGAAGTGCTGCTTCTTTTGATTTTCAAACTGTGATTGCTTCAAATAATTCAGTTAATTTTTATAATCCTAAAGTTTTGAGATCAACTCAAGGAAACTTATTTTCAATAAATTTAATAAATGATAATTTAATTAAAGTTATTAGTGAATTAAAACAAAGTAATTACCAAATTATAGGAACTGTTTTAAATGATGAAACAAAATTTTTGAAACAAATAGAATTTAGCAAGAATCAAAAGTATGCGTTAATAATAGGCAATGAAGCAAAAGGTATAAGCGATGAACTTAAACCTTTAATAGATATCAATTTAAACATAGAAATGAGCAATGAAGTTGAATCCTTAAATGCAGCAATTGCAGGATCAATTATTATGTATAACATTAAAAAATAAATAAATTTAATTTTTTGTATTGCCTTATAGTAGGTTGAATGTTTTAAAATTAAATTACAATCAAATAAAGGAGAATTTATTATGGAAAAATTCAAAGCAATAATTAACAATCAAGAAATAGAATCTAACTCTTGATTAGATATTATGGACCCAACAACTGATGAAGTTTATGCACAAGTTAGCGCACTATCTGCTCAAGAAATAGACTCAGCATTTAAGGCTGCTAAGGCTGCTCAAAAAAACTGAGAAGCAATTGGTGTTGAAAAAAGAACAGAGTTTTTAATTAGATGAAGAGATCTAATGTTAAAAAACGAAGAGGATTTAGCAACAACAATGATGCACGAAATTGCAAAAGCATATAAAGATTGTTTAACTGAAGTTCGCAGAACAGCTGAATATATAGATTTAACAATTTCAGAATATAACGATTTACAAGTTTTAACTTTTGATAAAAATTCTAAAGGTATTACTGAAGATATAACCGCTGAATACAAAAGAATAGCAAAAGGTGTTGGTGTTGGTATTTCACCATTTAACTATCCAATTAATTTAGCTGTTTCTAAATTAGCACCTGGATTATTAACTGGAAATACCTTTGTATTTAAACCAGCAACTCAAGGAAGTGTTGTTGGTATCAAAATTGGTCAATTGGCAATTGAAGCTGGACTACCAGCTGGTGTATTGAATGTTGTAACTGGGCGTGGAAGAGACATTGGAGATGTTATTGTGACAAATCCTTTAATTGATTTTATTTCATTTACAGGAAGTGTGCCTGTGGGTAAAAGATTGATGGAAATTTCAAGCTCAAAAGATTTAGTTTTAGAGCTAGGTGGAAAAGATGCAGCCATCTTGTTAGATGATCATAACTTAGAAAACATTGCTAAAGATATAGTTGCAGGGGCATTTAGTTATTCTGGACAAAGATGTACAGCAATTAAAAGGGTTATTACTACAGATGATATAGCAGAAAAACTAACACCGTTAATTAAAGCAGAAGTTGCTAAATTAACTGTTGGATTACCAAGCGAAAATCCTATCATTACACCTATGATAGATAAAAAAAGTGCTGATTTTGTAACTGATTTAATTAATGATGCTATTAAAAAAGGAGCAACTTTGGTTTATGGTGGATCTAGAGATAAAAACTTATTGCAACCTACATTATTGGATAATGTTACAGTTGAGATGAATGTAGCTTGAGAAGAACCATTTGGCCCTGTGCTTCCAATTATAAGAATAAATGAAATTGAAAACATGATTAGTATAGCCAATAAATCAAATTTTGGTTTACAAACTTCAATTTATTCAAAAGATGTAGACTTAGCTTATAAAATCGCTGAACAATTAGAGGTTGGAACTGTAAATATTAATAGAAGAACTCAAAGAGGACCTGATGTTTTACCATTCTTAGGTGTAAAAGATTCAGGGTTTGGTGTTCAAGGAATAAAAGAAACCATTTTATCAACAACAAGATATAGAGGAATAATAATTAAAAAATAATAAACTATAAGGGTCTTAAAACCCTTATTTTTTATTTTTAGTATTTAAATTGACCTCTTTTTTTATCTAAATATCTAAAAATGGTATAATAATATAAATATTTTTAGTTTATATTAATCAAAGGAAAGGGAGTTAATATGAAAAAAATGCTTTTAAGCTTGACTGCTGTTAGTATGTTAGCTTCATCAACTGCAACCGTTAGTTGTACATATACGATGAAAGCTAAAAGTGAATTTGTAAAAAGTATTCAAAAGATAATTAATGTTGCAAATGTTTCTGCTGAAGCACAAATATTAACTTCAAGTAATACACCAAACTCTAATTTAACCATTAATGATTATAATAACAACAGTAAAAAAATAAATGGAATTGAATATTCAACAACTAACGCAAACATTAGTTATTCATACACATTAAATAACTTTAGTGGCATGAAAGCTAGTCAATTTTTACCTAAAGAAGATTTATTACTTTCACCTTCAAATAAACCTAATGATGATAATACAAAGATGGATCGTTATTTATTTAAAAACTATGGGAGTAACTGAGTCAACAACATAAATTCATCAAGTATAACAAATAATGATACACATAAAGGTAAAAAGACAGGTTCTAGTTCTATAACTTCAACTGCGAGTCTAGTTTCATCAATAATTGGTGTTGTTTTAGGAAGTGATTTTAGTGTTTCAGAAGCTGGTTTTTTAAATGATAATATTGCTACTATTTTAAACCAATTGCCCGATGACACAAAACTAAGTTTAGCAAAAGCCTTAGATGAGTTATCATTAAAATTTGAAACACTTCCTGTAAGTTTGAAAGAAAGTTTTTCTAATCCTCTAAATGCATACGTTGGAAAAACAAAATATGAAGCAATAACTGAAATATCATCAAAGTTTTGAGCAGACATTTTTAAAAAAGGTACTGGTGAAAATTCAACAAATGAAAAAGCTGGAACACTTAACAAAATATCATCAGCGCTTCATTACATATTTACATTAATGTGGTACATTCAAGAATTTGCCAATATTATAGATAAAAATATTACACCAGATGATTTAAGCGTTGTTTTAAGTGAAAAAATAGATGCCAATGATGTTAAAAATTATGATCAAATAAACCTTAATAAAACTTTCAAAATTTTAAATAATTTTTTAAATCCAGGAAGAGACATAAGAAAAGCAAAAAACCTTGTTATTGTTCTCTTTGGTATTCCATCAGCAACTGATCATTTTAAACCAAAGTCTAATATAATTGTTGAACCAATATTTCAAGCTTTATCAAATAATCCTTCAAGTACTCCTAAAACTTATGTTTTAAAATCTAATCAATCTAAAATGTTTGGTTTAAACATAACAGAAGTTATAAAATTTTTAACTGATATCCTTAAAGCAAATAATTCTTTACCAAAAGAAATTGTTAAAGAAATAATTAGATTACTTGGTGTTTTACAAGAAATCTTAGCAAGCGAAAATAAGGATATTTACACAATAATTCAATCTTTGTTGAATGAAGCTATTTTTAAACCATTAACAGAAGATGGAAAATCAATACTGTTGATAGGTGACATATTATATTTACTTGCAGAATCAGTAAATGCTAAAAATGATAATAAAGTTGTCATTGATTCAGATCCATTGCTAAAAATATCAAGTTTAACAGGATCGCAAAATCCATTTAAAGCTTTATATGAAGGTGGATTGTTGAAAAGTATTTTCCAAATAATTAATTATTTTACAACTAAAGATGGTTCAAAAGAGCCTATGTTTAGTGATGTTGTAATTAAAAACTTTAAAGACTTAAGTTCAATTTTTAATACTAAGATGGATATAATTTTTACTCAAATGTTAAATATTAATTATGACAGTAATATGCAATTTTTATATGGTTTAAAAAATTCTTCAATAGCCACTATTGTGGATACTATCTCTAAACAATTTATAGACCCAATAGAAGGAAAAGAATATTTCCTTGATTTAGGTGCTATTAGAAATATTATTCTTTCGTTTTTCAATAGTTCTTATGGTTCTATTTCAATTAACAATGTGGATTACACAAAACCAAATAACTTATTTGCAACTTTAAAAGTTGTTTCGGCAGCATTAAAAAATGAGTCAGTTACTTTTGATAAGACAGTAGTTAATGATTCAAAGTCAATAGTAAATGTTTTAGGTTTAAATCCTGCGAATCCAAATAAATTTATGGAGGGTTCAATATTTGACTCGATAGCTCAAGCGTATGGACATGGCGTAATTGTTGATGGAAACCGTGTTGAAATGCCTGAAAAAAGAGAAAATACAATTAAAATGATTTCTGTTATGCTTGAAGGGATATCATGAATGTCAAAAACATCAGAAAGAGAATACTACAATGATAATTTTGGTCATTTCTTTGATCAAGAAAATTGAAAAAATCAGATTATAAGTTATTCAAATTTTGACAAAATCCATAATGATGCGGAAATAAAATATAACTTAATTTATCAAAATAAAAAATACAAAATTAAAGAGACTTATCAAGTAACTTTAAAAAGAGATAAAGTTCCATTGAATGAATCAATAGGAAATAAATATTTCTACATTTCAAATATAACTAGAAAAAAATAAGTACAAAAGGAAAGGAAACATTTATGAAAAAGACAAGTAATTGATTACTTTTTAAACAAGGTTTAAAAGGTATATTCAAATTTAAAATTCAATTTGTTATCATTTTAATTCTTTCTTTTTTATCAATTTTTATTTTAACAACCTCTATTTCTTTGAGAGATAGATTAAACCATACTTACAACGAAGTTGTAAAAAGTGTTGATAAGTTTGATTATGAATATAATGATGAATTTTTTGGTAAATCTGGTGGAATTACATCAAATAGTGTTTCACAAAATCCAATGATAATGTTTATTGACCCAGAATCATATTCAACAATTAATGGAAGTTCTAAAACTTTTAATATTTCTTTTAATGAAATATATGGTGGTAAAACTTTTATAACTGAATCATTTTTGGACCAAAAAATGAAAAACACATATGAGAAAAGCGATTGAAATCTTTTAACTAGTAAAGATTTCATGGTAAAAACAAGAAACATATTATTAAATTATTTTTATCGTGACTTAGTTGGAGCCTTAAATGGAAAAGAAACAGAAAGCTCTATTAATTTAGAAAAAACACCTATTTTTGCTTATGCTTCAACTTTAAACAAAGATGAAATAAAGTCTGATTATGAAGTTATTCAAGGATATCAATCGATACAAACCATTGATATGTACAAAATTAAGCAAAAAGATTTATTTTATTTTTCAACAATAGCATTTAGTAGTATTGGTGCATATATTTCAGAAATTAATAATACATATAACTTAAATTCAGCAAAACCAGGCCACCTTGCTGATGTAACATATGAAATAATTACAGGTAATAGTTTAAGAGAAACTCCTATTAATACTAATTTAATTGTTAATGATCAAAATAAATATTCTCTTAGAGTGAATAATTCAACAAATAGTGATGCTTTAATAAATATTTCTTCAAACTCAGCACATGATATTGAAAATGCTATAAAAGAAAATGGTTTAAAAGGTATAACTACGCCAACATTTGTTCAAAATAATAACAAAAATAATAAAATTATAAATCTTAATTCATTTAAATTGCAATCAGCTGCAAATGGCGATGATTGATCTGCTAGGCTGAATGCATTTGACTCTACTAAAATTGATGAAAATTTATTTAATAATTTAATGAATAAATCTAATTATGATTGAATTTTAGAAGGTAAGAATTATGCAAAAATGGATGATGAAGTTGCTAATATACTATCTTTTACATATAAAATGCAATCTGATATTGCAGCGGTTGCTTCAAATGTAGAAACAGAATTTAGAAAAGAATTTTCAGTATTTGATAATTCTTCACAAATTGAGTATAAGACTATTGTTTTAGACGAAATGAAGCATTCAAACTTAAAAATATTAAATCCCGATAAGGGAGGAAGAATGCCAATTACAAAGGGTGAAATATTAATTTCTGAACAATTTGCTAGAGCCAGAAAAATACCTTTGTTTTCAGATTTAAAAGTAGGAGCTCAAAACTTTACTGTTGTTGGTTATGCTACAGATACATTTTCATATTATCCTGTTGTAAATGATGATTTACCAATACCACAACCCAAAAATACAGGAATTATTTATGCATCAGTAGATACATTAAAATCATTGTGAGAAGATGCTCCATCTTCAAATAGAGAAAAAATTAGTAAAACATCTGTAAAAAGATTTGTTTGAACAAATGAAAAATCAGACATGAATTTATTTAATTATTTATTTTCTCCATCTCAAAAAGCAAAAACATTTAGTGAATCTGTATACAGATTCTCTTGAGACTTACAGCCTCAAGTTGTATTAGCTTATAGTTTATTCACAATCATAATATCATTAATAATAGGTATAATAGCTTTATCTGGTTTATTGATATCACTTAAAAAATCAATCAAAGCAAACACAAAACAAATAGGTATTTTAAAAGCGTTAGGTGTAGAACCACATAATATTGCTTTATCTTACATAGCACAATCAGTAATTATCGCTGTATTTATTATTCCATTAAGTTGAGGTATAGGATTATTAGTTCAATCTGGTTTTGTACATTTATTTATTCCATATTTTAGTATTCAATTGTATCAAATTCAGGTTTCTGTTTTACCACTTATTTTGGGATTCATATTTTTTGGTTTCTTGTCTGTAATGGTTTCATTCTTAGTTGCATGAAGATTAACAAATAAACCTGTTATTGAAATTTTAAGAGTTGAAGAAACTAAAAAAACTCATTCTTGAATTTTAAATAAAATGAAAAATACAATTTTCAGCAAATCTAAATTTACTTTGAAATTTAGTATAACTTTAGCTTCAACAAATAGAAGAAATATATATTTAATGACAATAGTTATTTTCATAACATCATTTTTAGTTTCAATAGGATTTACTATTCCAGCAACTGTAAGAACAGCTCAATCTGCATATTATAAAAATGTTGAATATTCAAATAGTTATAATTATGTTGAAAACGTTTCTAACGCCCCATTATCTAAAGGCACAATAAGTTATTCAAAGGATCCTAATGTAATAGACAAAGATTATACTAAACATGGTGAAATCTATTCATATTCAAATCCTTCAAATTACTTTGAATCAACATATGATTCATCCCCAATTTCTAAGTACTTGTATAATGGAATGAACGCTAATAATAAACCTGTATTTTCAAATACAGTTAAGTATTTAGTTTCTGATTCAGCCAACATGCCATCAAATAGTGAAGGTGAAACTGAGGCTAAAACAGGATTATTCCAAATTATTACAGAACAATTTGGTAATAACTTTGCTAATGGAATAGGTTCTCAATTTTCAATTGGAACTATTGAACAAATTTTTGGTCTTTTATCAAGTTCACTTTATGATGCAACTACGCTAAACCCTGAAACAAATATTGCTCAAGAAACATATTTAAATGACGCTTTAGTTCAAAAAAAATATGATGTTATTACTAAGAACTTAACTCAAGCTATACCAATGATATTAGGAAGCATATTAGGTTCAAGTACTACTGGTGATGAAAAAGATTGAAAAGAACAAATATTATCAGTTATATCATCAGCAGCCCCAGCATTTGTTCAAAGTTATATTCAAGATCCTTCAAGAGTCCAACAATATGGATTTGGATATGGTGTTAAAAAAATCTTTAAAGACAGTGAAACATTTGCAACAAATATTCAAGTTTCAAATAATAAAAATAATATTAAACTAACTGGTTTAGAACAAAATCAAAAAGCATTTACAATAAATGAAAATTTAAAAAATAAACTTTTTGTAAGTGAAGAAACTTTAGAAAAAATTAATAATGTCTTCAATGGTACAAAATATGATTCTGATATTGAAGAAAACGGCTTTAAATATTATGACCATGAAACTAACACAATAAACGTGCCAATTTTACCTAATAAACAAGCTTTAAATTTATATGAATTAAATAAAAATAACACAATTGATGATATTTTTACAAAACAACAACAAATTTTATTCGAACATAAAAATGGAGATAACACAACATATGATGTTCTGCCAAAAGAAGCATGAATATATGATGATTCTGATTTTATTAATTCAAATTACTTCAATAATTCTTTTGGTAAAGATAGTGAAAAAGCTAAAACTATAATAAATGATAGAACAGGTACATATCAAACAGATAAAAATTACCTAAGTTTATATGATTTAGATAATAATAAATTCACATACAAATATTTATACGATGAAACAAATAAACTTCAAAAGGATAGTTATTTATTTAATGATTTTGCTGTTAAAAATAATGAAGGAGTTTCATATGTTAGACCATATTATGAATTCTCAAATATTAAATTATTCCTGCCTAAGGCATTATTAAATGAAGAAGAAAAAAATGGAATAAATAAATGAGCAAATTTTAACAAAAAAAATGGTGTAAATCCTGCAGGATACTTTGAAGACAATATTTCATCAAATAATATTCCATCAGCTACTAAAAAAGCATGAGAATCAATTTATGGAACTGAAGCTAGTTCTAAAGGCTACATAATGATAAAACCTTATTCATTAGAGTACAGTTTATCTAAAGAAGAATCAATTAACAGAGGTTTAGCAAACATAGTAGAAGGACAACCTTTATGATTTCTTGATGCAATGAGAGCAAACTTATTTAAACAAGAAATAACTCAAGTTAAATATACAAATACTGATTTAAAAGTTAATTTAAAATCAGTTGGAAGTCTTGATTCATATAACGGAAGTTTAACAATTGTTGATCAGGGATTAGCTAACTTAATTGGAAATTTCTCAATCAGTAAAAAATACGATGTTAACTATAATTTCTTTGAACCAGAGATTGTTTATAAAGCAGGACAAACCATTAATGCTAATGGTGTAGCATTTACATCTAGTTATGATAAATATAAATTACATAACGAAAGTGAAGATTTATATGTTTCAGATTATACAAAAATGTTAAATAATGGTGCTGATTCACTTAATTACACACAGATGATGTGAAACAACGCTAAATTTTCTAATATTGATGAAGCAGTTGATCTAACAACTGGATTCCTTCAAACAACACAAGAAAATAATGGTATTTTACTTTTATCACAAATTCCAATAGGTAATATATCTAAAGAAGATTTAAGATTACAAGTAGCTGATCAAAAACTATTAAGCATTGAAAAAGACTTGATTGCACAAATTTCTCAATTAGCAATTTCAGTTGCAATGTTAATTATTGTAAGTGTTATTATAACGTCTTCATTATTAATTATATTAATCGGAGATATTTATATAACACATTATGAAAGATTTATGATTTTAATGAAATCATTTGGTTACTCAAATTGAAAAGTTCAGAAATACTCGTTTGGAACTGTAACTATTTTATCTATTATTGGATGAATATTAGCTACATTATTAGCATGTGGATTGATAGCATTAATTATGTTCATGCTTAAAATGACAGGATTTGCTGTTCCATTCATTATTTCTTGGTGACCATTTGTAGCCAGTTTAGCTGTTGTTTCTATTTCTTATTTTGGAAGTTTAATTTTAATTTCTAGAAAAGTAAGAAAAGGAGATCCAGCAGGTCTATTGATGGAAACTCACGAATAGGAGAAGTTATGAAAAAAGTAGCAATTATTTTACATGAAAATTTTGAAGAATCAGAAGCTATTGTAACAATAGATATATTAAGAAGATCTGAAATCATTGTAGATATATACAATATTCAAGAAAAAGATTTTCAAGTAGGTTCTCATAATATAACTGTAAAAACAGAATATAAGATTGAATCATTGAATTCAGATAATTACGATGGAATCGTTATACCTGGAGGACCTGGGATAAATAATTTATTTGATAATGAAATATTATTAAATTTAATAAGAGATTTTAATAGTAGTAATAAATTGATTAGTGCCATATGTGCTGCGCCACAAATCTTAGGTCAAGCTGGAGTTATTGATGGCATTAAAATTGTAAAATTCCCTACTTCTAATAAATACTTAGAAAAAGCTTTTGTTCAAGAAAAAGATAGTATTATAGACAAAAATATTGTTACTGGTTCAAGTATTGGAACAGTAGTCCCATTTGCGTTAAATATAATAGAATATCTACAAGGAAAAGAACAAAAAGAGAAAATTAAACAACAACTTGTAATTATTTAACAAAATCACCTTACTAATACAGTGAGGTGATTTTTTTGAAGATAGTAAGACAAACCTCATATCAAGATTGTGGTGTAGCTTGCATAGCGATGATGATAAATCATTTTTATAAGTACGAAATAGATTTACAACAAGTTAAAAATTACTTATCAATTCATGATGATGAACTAAGTTTTTATGACATTATTGATTTAGCTAGTAATTTTTATTTAAAAGGAGACGCATTTAAAGTAGATCAAGATTTTTTAGAATTAAAAAATAAAGTCCCTTTTTTAGCACAAGTAGTTAATCCTGATGGACTATTGCATTTTGTTATAGTAGAAAGGATTTTGCAAAATGATTTAATTATATTTGATCCTAGTAAAGAAAAAAAGATAAAGCAAGGTTTACCTGAATTTTTAAAAAGTTTTAATGACAATGTAATAATTTTCAAATCTAATATTAAAGAATTTAATAAGGACTTTAAATTTAATTTTAAAAAGTTTTTAAATATTTTTAATTTTGATTTTATTCTTTACTTAATAATAAATTTAATATCAACAATTTTATTTATTTTAGATACACAATTTTTGAAGATGTTTTCAAACTCATTATCTGAAAAAACACAAGACTTTTTGATTTACTTATTTCCACTAATAATTTTACTATTCAATATTCTATTCAAGAATATATCAATTCATATCATTAATATTAATTATAAAAAAAGAAAATATTCTTTATTGAAAAAATTTTCAAATCTAATTGAAACTACAAATTCAGAAGATTTATTTTATTTATATCAAGAAATAAAATGAGTATGTCAATATGAAAACTACAGTTTAAAAAGCAGCGTTTCATCACTTATTTCTGAAATGGTAAGTCTAATTTTTATTTATTTTATTATTAAAGAGCTGTTTTTAATAATACTTATATCTGACATTATTTATATATTTGTAAATATTTGTATAAACAATTTTGTTAAAAAAGATAATTTAAGTTCTGATAAGGAATGATTTAATTTTTTAAGTAATATACAACACATAAAAAATATTTGTGCTGAATATGATGTATTAAATGAACTTATTAAACTAGAAGAAAAAGACAAATTAGCTAATTCAACACTTAATTGAATTGAAGTTTGAGATAAAGTTGGATTAATATTAATTTATATAATTAGTTGGTCTTTATTAAAAAATGGTAATTTAGAATTTTCATTTTTCTTTATAATTTTGTTATTTAAAAACTTTAGCAGAGTTAATATTTTTAATTTGGGTCAAACCATAATCTGAATAAAAAAATATAAAATAGCGATTATTAAATTTGAAAAGATTTTTATTGAAAATAATTACATTAACTTTAATGAAGATATAAACAATATTGAAATTTCAAGCACAGAAGAAAAAATAAAATTAATTAAAGGGCTAAACATAATAAATTCAAAAATTGATTTAGGTAATATAAATAAAACTAAAAATGATACAAATGTTAACGTCTACATAAATAATAAAAATATTAGTAATTTAAAAACATCTGATTTACGTAAACACATTTATTATTCAAAAAATTTTCAAATTAAATTTGGAACAATTTTTCAAAATATAACTTCATCAAATAACCAAGGCATAAATATTTTTACTATTAAAGAAATTAATGACCTTTTAAATAAATATTCAATTAAAATAACTAAACTAGTTAAGCCAGAAACTAATACTCAACTTGAAAAAGAAATAATTAAATTATTAAATGTGTTTTACATTAATAAAAAAGTAATATTGATTAAAAATGATTTTCAAATAATAAGTTTTGATGAAATAAAGTCCATTTTAGCTATCTTTACTAAATTAAGTAATGATAAATTTTTGATTTTGTCTTAAAATTAATATAATAAAGTAAAAAAAGGATAAGAATGATAAATATTGATTTTATAAATGAAACTGATTTAAAAGTAAAAGAATGAGAAGAATTAGCTATGCAGATAATTAAGTCAGGTTTTAAATATCTGAAACTAAAAAATAAAATAAATTTATCTATTACTTTTTTAGATAGCGAACCAGCTCAAAAATTAAATCAAGAATATAGAAACCATTCTTACATACCTGATGTAACTTCTTTTCCAATAGAAATGTCAGAACAAGAAATAAAAGCTTTGGGTTATCAAGAAATAGGAGACATCTTTATTTGTATTGAAGAAGCTGAAAGAAAAAGTATTAAGTATGAACATTCTTTAAAAGAAGAAATGGGATTTTTATTCACTCATGGTTTTTTACACTTAATGGGCTATGATCACGAAACAAATGAAAAAGATGAAGAAGAAATGTTTTTCATTCAAGATGAGATACTTAAAATAAATAAAATAAATTACACAATTAAATTTACAGAAGAAGATTACAAAGAAATAGAGGACAAAGATGAATAAAATTAAATCAGGATTTATATCTATAGTTGGTAGACCTAATGTTGGTAAATCAACTTTATTAAATAAAATAATAGGTCATAAGATTTCAATCGTTACAAATAAAGCTCAAACAACAAGAAATAATATAAGAGGTATTCTGACAGAAAAAGAATATCAATTAATATTTGTAGATACACCTGGAATACACACATCAAAAAATCAAATTGATAGATTTATGAATTCAAGTGCTATGAGAAGTATGAAAGAAGTAGATGTTGTTGTATTTATGGCACCAGCTGATGAAACAATAGGAAAAAATGATTTATTTATTTTAAATGAATTATCAAAAAAAAATGACATTAAAAAAATACTTGTAATTTCAAAAGCAGACGTTGTTAGCAAAGAAAAACTATTTTTAAAAGCGACTGAATGAAACACATACGAAAAAATCTTTGATGAAATAATTATTACTTCTTCAACAGAAAATATTAATATTGATAAATTAATAGAAACAATAGTTGGTTTTCTACCTGAAACAGGTCATTATTTTTATGATGAAGATTCTATAACAGATCAACCTAATCGTTTTGCAATTAGAGAAATAATAAGAGAAAGTGTACTTTTAAAAGCTGGACAAGAAGTTCCTCACTCAGTTGCTATACTTGTTGATGAACTTGAAGAAACAGAAGATGAAATTAATATTGTTGCATCAATTATTGTTGAAAGAAAATCTCAAAAGGGAATTATTATAGGCCATCAAGGTAAAAAAATAAGTGATATTAAATATAAATCAAGAAAGCAAATAAGAGAGCTTTTCGAAAAAGATGTTAACTTAGAATTATTTGTAAAAGTTCAAGAAAATTGAAGAAACTCTGCAAGTTTAATTAAGAAGATGGGATATGACAAGGATAAATACTAATGAGTGAAATAAAAATAAAAGCTGTTGTTTTAGATTCTTTTAATTATGAAGAAAATGACAAAATAATTACAGTTTACTCTAAAGAATTCGGTAAACTAAGCTTTATTGCGCTTGGAGCAAATAAACCTTCAAGTAAAAACAATTACTCACTTAATTTGTTTTCAGTAGCTAATTTTGAAATATTTAAATCAAGAAAAGCTCAATCTATTTCAAAATTAAAAACGGGAACACTAATAAATGATAATTTTAAAATAACTAAATCATACAATAACTATTTGTTTGCAAGTATTATATCTTCAGTCATTTTGCAAGAAGATTTATTTTACAATAAAGATCCTAAGTGGTTTGACATGCTTCAAGAAGCAATTAAGAACATTAATGACGAAATAAATCCTTTTTCAAATATGGTTTGATTTCTATTTTATTCGTTAAAAAACTTTGGCGGAAATTGAGAACTAAAAAAGTGTTATAGATGTAGTAAACCAAGTAAAATATACAGAAAATTTGATTTAAATAATTTTGGCCTTGTTTGTCCAAACTGTATTTATGAAAATGAAGATGAACAAGACTTTGAATTTATTAAGTATTTACAAAGGATGGATAATAACACATTTTTCACAATACAAAAATTTTCAATAAACGTATCTTATGAAATAATTATCTCTAAATTAATCTTAGGATATTATTTAAATGAATTAGGGATATATTCTTTCCCAATAAAAGAGATTTTAAAAAAAGAAGTATATAATGAAAACACGTTTTGAGAGTACTCTCATAGTGTGTTGACAAACAGTAGTATTTAAAGGTAGAATAATTTATAATTGAAATAGTTTCATTGTCAGCCAATAGCTGACTTTTGTTATTTTTAGATATAGACAATAAAGGAGAAAGATATGGAGAAATTAATTGCCCATTTAAAATCTCAAGGTTTTATTTTTCAGGGATCAGAAATTTATGGAGGACTAGCTAACTCATGAGACTATGGTCCATTAGGAGTAGAAGTTAAAAATAAATTGAAACAAGCTTGATGAAATCATTTTGTTAGAAAAAATACTTACAACATTGGTTTGGATAGTTCAATCATTTTAAATTCAAGTGTTTGAAAAGCGAGTGGTCATATCGATGGTTTCAATGACCCATTAATTGACTGTAAAAAGTGCAACAGTAGATGAAGAGCAGATAAATTAATTGAAGAATTTAATTCTGAAATTAATGCTGGAGTTATGACTGAAAAACAAATGGAAGAATTTATAAAAGAACAAAATATTAAGTGCCCTAAATGTCAAGCATGTGATTTTACACAAATAAGAAAATTTGCATTGATGTTTAAAACTAATCAAGGTGTGCTTGAAGATGAATCATCAAGTGTTTATTTAAGACCTGAAACTGCTCAGGGTATTTTTATTAACTTTAAAAATGCACAAAGATCTTTAAGAAAAAAATTACCATTTGGAATTGGTCAAATTGGTAAATCATTTAGAAATGAAATTACACCAGGTAACTTTATTTTTAGGACTCGTGAATTTGAACAAATGGAATTAGAATTTTTCTTTAATCCATCTGATGAAAAAGATTGATTTTCATATTGATTAAATGAAGTTGAAATATTCTTACAAGACAAAGTTAAAATAAGCAAAGAAAATTATAGAGTTAGAAATCATGAAAAAGATGAACTAGCTCACTATTCAACAGCAACAAGCGACATTGAATTTAAGTTCCCGTTTGGTTGAGGTGAACTATGAGGTGTTGCTCATAGAGGAAGTTTTGATTTAAATGCTCACCAGGAAGCATCTAAACAAGACTTAACTTACTTAGATCCAACAACTAACCAAAAAATCTTACCGCATGTGATAGAACCAAGCGTTGGTGTTGAAAGAATGATGTTAGCTATTCTATGACAAGCTTATCATGAAGAAGATTTAGGTGAGGGAAACTCACGTGTAGTTATGAAATTACCTTACAATTTAGCTCCATATCAAATAGCTGTCATGCCATTGCAAAAGCAACAAAATGATCAAGCTCAAGCTTTGTATAATCAACTTTTAAATAATTTTGATGTTACATATGATGAAACAGGGAATGTTGGAAAAAGATATAGAAGACAAGATGCAATTGGTACGCCTTTTGTGATTACTGTAGACTTCGATACTCCAGAAACAAATTCAGTCACTGTAAGAGAAAGAGATTCAATGGAGCAAGTTCGTATTGATTTAAATGAACTTGAAACATATTTAAAACTTAAATTCTAATTTATATATTGAAAGGAAGTGATGTTCATGTTAATACCAAAAGAAGTTATTGATGATATTATTCAAAAATCGGACATAGTTTCTATTGTTAGTGAAAGAGTAGCACTTTCTAAAAAAGGAAGAAATTTTTGAGGTTTATGTCCTTTTCATCAAGATCAAAATGCATCTATGTCAGTTTCACCTGAAAAAAAGTTTTTCAAATGTTTTTCGTGTCAGGTTTCAGGAACTGTTTTAGATTTTATTAAAGATTTTGATAACATAAGTTTTCAAGAAGCTGTTAAAAAATTAGCAGGATTAATAAATTATGATTTATCTAAATTTGAAAGTAATGCAGCTTTAAAACAAAATCAAGATGCCATTATTTATAAATTAAATGAGGAGTCGTTGGCATTTTTTAAATTAAATTTAAGATCTAATGAAGCAAAACCTGCTGTTAAATATTTACATTCAAGAGATATAACAAATGAAGATATACTTTTTTTTGAAATTGGGTATTTACCAAAAACAAAAAGTTTAGTTGAACATTTAATAAGTAAGGGATACAACATTTCAGATATTGTTGATGCTGGTTTAGGAACTTATAATGAAGAACATCAAAAATTGTATGACATTTTTGTAGATAGAATATTATTTCCTATTAGAAATGAAAATAAGGAATTAATTGGTTTCAGCGGAAGAATAATAGAAACAGATTCTGATAGACCAAAATATTTAAATACAAAAGAGACAAGAGTTTTTTCAAAAAGAAAAATTGCTTATAACTTTAGTGAGGCAATTAGATCCGCACGAATTAAAAAGGAAATAATTGTTCTTGAAGGTTATATGGACGTAATCAGCTTACACAAAAATGGAATTGATAATGCAATTGCATTAATGGGAACTGCTTTATCTCAATATCATATAAATTTGTTTAAAACTATTAAAGGAACTGTAAAAATGTTTTTAGATGGTGATGAACCAGGAATAAAAGGAAATATTGAAGCTTCTCAAACATTAATTTTAAATAATCAAAAAGTTTTGATTGTAAATAATCCTACAAATAATGATCCCGATGAATTAATTAAACAAGGTAAAAAATCAGAACTTGAAAAAATGGTTCTTGAAGCTTTGAACCCACTTCAATATATAATTTCAAAACGTTGACCTAAAGTGGATTCAAAGGACTTTAATTCAGTTGAAGAATTTATGAAGGAAATATGTTCATTTGTTTTAAAATGCAATAACAGTATATTATATGAGACTTCAGTTGAAGAACTTGAAAAAGTTACAGGTTTATCAAAAAATGCAATTATTAGTTTTTACAAAAAAATATCATTAAAACAAAATTCAAATACTTTTAATAAAAAAGTCGGTACGATCGAACAAAATTTTGAAACTAAACCTGAAGATAAAACAGGCGGTAATACAAGCTTCAATATTTTAACTTCTTTAAAAGCATACGAATTAGCTGAAAAAACTATTTTGTTTGACTTAATAAAATCAAACAAGAATTTGGATTTAGTTAAAGAGAAAATCAGAGAAGTTAAATTTCCACATAAAGAATTTGGAAGATTAATATCTAAAATCATTAATTCATATGAAGAAAACATAAATTATAATGAATCTGAAATTAAAGAAATTTTAACTGAAAGTTTTTCAGTGGAAACATTGGAAAAAATTAAATCATTTGAGTTAGATCCCTTAATGTTTAGAATTAAGCCGAATATAAATACATCTAAGTTAATTGAAAATTCATTTGAAAAACTTAAAATGTACTCTAATGAGAAAAAAATAATTGAAATTAACGAAATGCTAAAAGCAGAAAACTTAAGTAAAATTGATCGGGAAAATTTAATGGATATTCTATCCGAAAGAATAAAAAAAAGAGAAGAATGATTAGCAAATTTTAACGATAAAAGTAATTAGTGAAAGAGGTACAAAATGAAAAAATACATGGATAAAAAAGAAATAGCTAAAATTAAGACAATTGAAGATTTTTATGAGTCAACAGTTGAATATGCTAAGCAAAATAATAACGAAATAACAGCTGAAGAAGTTCAAATGAGTTTTAGTAAAATATTTGCAAATGCAACGGATAACGAATATGAAAAATTATTAGAAGATTTACAAGCAAAAGGTATTCAGTTTACAGATTTAGAAGATATTGATATAGATGAAGATATTGATCTTGATGAAGAAGTTGAGGAAGATATAGAAATTACTGATGATGACGCTTATGCTGATGAATTAATTGGTGAAAGAAAAGGACCAGGTAGAAGACCAAAAGATTCTGGAACTACTAAATATAGAGTAGGTTCAATTTCAAATGAAACAAAAATTCAAGATTTAATTAAGACTTATTTTTCAACAATTGGGCAAACAAAAATTTTAACAAAGGACCAAGAAATTGTTTATGCTAAATTAGCTAATTCTGAAGACCCTGAAGAAAGAAAAGAAGGAAGAGATATGTTAATCACTTCTAACTTAAAATTAGTTATTTCAGTTGCTAGAAAACACTTAAATAGAGGATTAGATTTTGCTGATTTAATTGAAGAAGGAAATATTGGATTGATTAAAGCAGTTGATAAGTTTGATTATGAAAAAGGATTTAAATTCTCAACTTATGCAACATGATGAATTCGTCAAGCAATTACAAGAGCTATCGCTGATCAAGCAAGAACAATTAGAATACCTGTGCATATGGTAGAAACAATAAACAAACTTTCAAGAATTGAAAGACAATTAACTCAGGAATTAGGTAGAGAACCTTCATCTAAAGAAGTTGCTGAAAGAATGGGTGGAGATATGACAGCTGAAAAAGTTGTTGAAATTAA
The DNA here is from genome assembly GCF_002804245.1 of Mesoplasma coleopterae. Classification (NCBI taxonomy): domain Bacteria; kingdom Bacillati; phylum Mycoplasmatota; class Mollicutes; order Entomoplasmatales; family Entomoplasmataceae; genus Mesoplasma; species Mesoplasma coleopterae. The sequence continues at coordinate 324,334 of NZ_CP024968.1, forward strand.
AAAAATTGCTGTTGAGCCTGTTAGTTTAGAAAAACCATTTGGTGATGAAGATGATACTCACTTTGGAGATTTTGTTGAAGATAAAGACATGATCTCACCAACAGATTTTACAGAAAAAGAAATTTTAAGAGAAGTTATTGATAAAGTTTTTGAAGACATGCCAGCAAGAGAAGAAAAAGTTATTCGTATGAGATATGGAATAGTTCCAACTAAAGTTAGAACATTAATTAGATTAGCTGAAGAATGTAATGATGAAACTGCTCCAGAGTTAGCAAAAGCAATTAAAAAATTAGATATTCATTTAGAAACACCAGTTGAAAAAATTAGAACTGTTGATAGTAAAATAATTCAAGAACACTTATTAAAATATGAGGCTTCAAAAACTTTAGAAGAAGTTGGAAAAGAATTAAATGTTACAAGAGAAAGAATTAGACAAATTGAAGCTAAAACAATTAGAAAATTAAAACAACCTACTAATACTAATAAATCAGGTAAAGTTTTAAAAGAATTTTACAAAGGCTAATATGCTAACAAAAAGACTAAGAACTATTGCGGATTTAATTGATTCTTGCAATGTTATTGCAGATATTGGAACAGATCATGCATATTTGCCAATTACTTTAGTTAAAGAAGAAAAAGCAAAATTTGCTTATGCAGTTGATGTTAATAGTGAACCATTAAGTTGAGCTAAGAAAAATATTAAACAATATGATTGTTCTAAAAAAATACAAACTATTCTAAGCGATGGCTTGGATTTTGTTTTGAGAGATGACATTAAATTAATTGATGTTGTTACAATTTGTGGATTGGGTAGTACAACAATTCTTGAAATTATTAAAAGAGATAATGACAAGATTGGAAAATACATTATTTGTTCTAATACTGAAGTTAGCAATATTAGAAGATGAGTATTAGAAAAAAAGTATTCAATAAGTTTTGAAGACTATATAATTGATAGTCAAAAAGGATATTGAGTTTTAGTTATTGAAAAGAACAATAAAAATTTAGTTTTTGAAAAAGACATTTTATTTGGGAATAAAAAATTTTTTAAAAACAATAATGAGAGCAATAAATATTATGAAAATGAAATTATTAAGTTTGAAAAAATATTAAGTAAAATAGATAAAATTAAACATCACGACTCGTATAAGGATATTGAAAATAAGATTACAGAAATTAGAGGTTATTTAAATGAAATTAGCAAAATTAATTAAATATTTAGATAAAAAATTCCCTAATAGTAAAGCTTATGAATGAGATAATGTTGGAATTCAAAAGTTTAATAAAAAAGTAGTAAATTTGGATAAAGAAATTTCTAATATATTGATAACAATGGATTTAAACAAAATGTCTCTTGATAAAATTAAAAATACTAAAATTGATTTTATTATCACAAGACACCCATTTATTTTTAATGATTTAAATAAAGAAAAGGAAAATCCTTTTAAAAAAGAATTAATAAAATTTTTAACAAAGGAAAATATATACGTATTTTCAATTCATACAAATTATGATATTTGTGGATATAATGCTTTTATTGAAGAACTTTCTAAACAGTTCAATATAAAAAAGGCAAAATTTCCATTATTACATAAAGAATATTTGGAAGTTAATTTAAACAAAGAAATAACTAACAGTGAATTAATTCAAAATTTAAAAGAAGTCTTTAATACAAAAATAATTCAAATAAACACCAATGATCAATTTAAGACATCTAAGTTTTTTATTAATCAGGGAAGTGGAGCTAGTTCAATAATATCAAAGCAAATAAAAGATTCTGTTTTTATAACAGGAGAAGCTAAATGAAGCGATTGAATTTATGCAAATGATAATAATGTTACATTAATTGTTGTAGGACATTATATGGAAAACTATTTCATTAATGACATTGAAACAAGACTGTCAAATAATTTTAAGGATTTAAAAATAGAGAAAATAGATATAAAGGAACAATACTATGTCAAATAATAACGAAAGAAAGTTTAGTGATTTTGGTTTCAAAAAATACATTAATGATACTTTAAAAGATATAAATTTTGAAACACCAACTAGAATACAAACAGAAATAATACCACTAATTAAGAAATATCAAAATGTTATTGCTCTTTCTCATACTGGTACAGGAAAAACACATGCGTTTTTACTACCTATTTTAAATAACTTAAAATTTGATCAAGACAAAAAAAATATTCAAGCTCTAATTATTGCTCCAACAAGAGAACTAGCTAAACAAATTTATGATAATGTTAGACCATTTATAAAAAATGAACCTCAACTTAAAGTTGACTTATTTATTGGTGGAGAAGATATTAATAAGCAAATTGAATCTTTAAGTAAAAGGCAACCAACCATTGCTGTTGGTACTCCAACAAGAATTAAAGAACTATATGAACAAAACCATTTAAAAGCAACAACTTCAGATTACATCATTATCGATGAGTGTGATATGATTTTTGATTTAGGATTCATCGAAGACGTTGATTTTGTTGTATCAAAAGCGAAACAAAACGTTAACTTATCAATGTTCAGTGCAACAATCCCTGAACAATTAAGACCTTTTGTTACTAAATATGCAAGAAATGCTCACTTTATCGATGTAACTGAAAAGAATGTTTCAAGCAAAAACATTAAACACTTTCTAATTGATACAAAAAATAAAGAAATAGAACCAGTTTTAACAAATGTTTTAAGTTCGATTAATCCTTATTTATGCTTAATATTTTCTAACCATAAAGATGATATTCCAAGATATGTTAAATTAATTAGAGAAATAACTGGTCAAAATGTTGGTGAGTTACATGGTGATTTACAACCAAGAACAAGAATGAACATGCTAAAGAAAATTAAAAATAATGAATTTAAATTTGTTGTTGCAACTGATGTTGCTGCAAGAGGTGTTGATATTATTGGAGTTAGTCATGTTATATCAATTGATTTGCCAACTGATCTTTCATATTACATTCATAGAAGTGGTAGAACTGGTAGAAGTAAAATGACTGGTGAAAGTTATGTCTTATTTAATATTAAAAACCAAGAAAAAATTGAAGGATTAGAAAAAATAGGAATAGAGTTTGTTCGTTTAAGAATGGATAATAATCAGCTTATTGAAATTAGAAGTAAGAATAAGAAAAAAGCTAAACATTATGAAGATTTAGATACTGATTCAAAAAAAGTAATAGCTAAATATAGTAATCAAAAAGTTAAACCAGGCTATAAGAAAAAAAGAAAAAGAGAACTTGATGAAATAACAAGAAAAAAACGTCGCGAGCATATCAAACAAAGCATTGATAAAATTAAAAAAGAAAAGTACAGAAAGCGTCGTGAAGAATTATTTGATTAATATTTAAAAAAGTGGATTATTCCGCTTTTTATTTTTATATTTTTTAGTATTATAATTAAAGGAATTAATTAAAACATAAGGAAAAGTAGGTATGACAAGAAAAAAAAGAATAAAAATTTATTCGTCTAATGGTAAAAAAGCACTACTACTTTCCCCAGATGAAATCTTAATAATAAAAAATGATCCCAGCTACGAAAAAAATTATGAAGCTGAATTTAATAAAGGAAAACAGGCATTTGAAGTTCGTAACTATTATGCAATAGGATTTTGAAAAGATTTGCTTTATGTTTTAATTGGAGCATTTCTTTCAACAGTAGCAATAGACTATTTTATTTCTATAACAGGTAATGCAGGACTTTTCCCTGGAGGTCTAGGAGCTATAGCTCGTTTCTTCTCAATTATTGGTGCTAATAACATAACAGTATCTGCGAGTACACTTTATTTTATAATTTATTTCATAATGAATATTCCATTGGTAGTTTTTGGTTTTATGAAGATAGGTTGAAAATTCTCCACTTTAACTTTAATTTATTCTGTTGTTTCAATTTTCTTTGATCTTATATTACAAAATATTCCTTATATTAATCCTAATGAGCTAAGTTTACTAATTGACTACAATTTAATTAGTTCAGTTCCTGGAGCATGGGGAGCAATTATTTGAATTTTTGCTTTTGCTATTTTTGGTGGAATGATTAATGGATTTAGTTATTCAATAACTTATAAAGCAAATGCATCTACTGGTGGAAGCGATTGAATAACTTATTATTACTCAAAAAAATTAAATAAAGATATTGGTTCACTAAATATTAAAATTAATATATTTATTTTATTTATTGTTATTTGCTTAAATACAATTATTTTAAAAACAGAACATATAGATCAAACTATAAAATTAAGTGCTGTTTATAATGAATATGATAATTGAGATTCATTAATAAGTTCTGATTTAGGTAAACATTTAGACAAAGTATTTAGTGAAGTTAAAGATAGTTCAATGAATGAAAGTTGAAAGAATTTAAAAAATAATTGAAACAGTGATGATTGATTTAACATATCAAAATATGTTTCATCAACAACTGAGTTTGATTCAAGCTACACAAATGCAATAATTTGAAAAATGAAATTTAAATGAATTATTGGACCAAGTTTATTTGCGTCGTTAACACTAATTATTATTCAAGGTTTAACTGTTAATAGACTTTATCCAAAAAATAAAGTTTTAAATTTATTTATTTCAACAACTAAAATTAATGACATCCAACAATACTTATTTAGTGTTGGTTATACAAATAATATTTTTATTTGAAGAACTGTAACTTCTAAGAAAAATGCATGAAATGATCAAGAACAAGATTTAATTATGATTTCAATGCCATTGCTATACTTTAAAAAAATTGAAGACTATTTAATGAAGATTGATGAAGATATGATAATTAATATTATCGGAAGTAAATCTGTTAAAGGTAAAAACTTCAGTTATACTTTTGATAATGAATTACGTGAAAAAGCATTGACAGAAGAATTTATGAATAATGGTAAGTTAATGAAAAAAATTGAAAACAACACAATCATTAAGACACACAAAAAAATGAAAAAAATTGGTGATAATATTCAAAATGAGGTATAATCTTTTATAGATTATACTTTTTATTTTAAGTATTAATTTTTTTATACAAGGAGGAGTAAGTAAATGAATAATAAAAAACCTTCGTTTAAGAAAGTAGCGCAAATCTTTTGTCTATTATTAATTATCTTTTCATTAATTATTTCAATTATTTTCTCTTCATTTAATATTGCTAATAAAACTAATTTAAATACAAGATATTCTGGTGGATATGATGCACTTGTTGAAGTTTATGATGAAAAGCAAAATGCAACAACTGGATCTTTAACTCCAAATGGTGATGCTAGATTAGCTGCTGAATCTCTACAAACTAAATTATCTCCTTTTTCTGATAATACAATTGATGTTAAAGTTGTTGGGGAGCATAGAGTTTCTATTAGAGCAACTAAAGAACAATACCAAAATAATCCTAGATTATTTATAAATGCAATCGAACAAGATGGTGGATTGATGGCATTTACTCAATCAAATAATGTTTATACTGATATTCTTTTTGATGATAATACAGTTAAAAAAATAACAGGTTCAGAAAATGGAATATATGACAGTAACAATGAAATTACTAATAAATTGGCAATTTCAGAAATTTTTGGATCTGTTAAATATACACCTGATAAATCAGAAAGCGGTTCAGGGCAACAAAACTCTCCATTTTTAACTTTTGAAGAAGGTTCAAATGGAAGTTATTTAAAAAATCTAACAGCTGCATCAACATCAACAGAAGGTCAAGCCTCAACACCTGCAAATTTAACAGTTATATCATCTTTTGAAACAATCTTAAATAATCTTAGAGAGTATTTTTTACAAACACCTAATGAAAAAGAGATTGATACTTACTTAGAGAACTATTATAAAGGTGTAATTCAACCAATTTTAAGCTTTTATTCAAGCACAGATACTACCGCTCAACAAAGAGCTGTTATAGATGATTTCTTCTCTATTTCATACATGACATCAACTGGCCAAATGCAAACATCTTCTTTAATATCAGGTAGTTTTAATAAATGATGAACAGATAGCGTATCTAATGAAAAAATGTTATTTAATAGTTCAAATAATACTGAACTTATTATAAAAGACTTAAAAGCATTATTTTATGGAACATTTGAAGGCAAAACACCACCAGCAAATTATAATTATGCTTTTGCAAATAATGTAAATAAGTATGTTATTGACCCAAATTCAAAAACTGAAGACTTTAAAAAAGCAGATGGTAGTGGTACTAAAGATGGTAAATATTCAGAAAAAATAATTTTAGGTTCGCAATCATTGAGAATTGATGAAGTTGCTAAAATTATTAATGATGTTATGTTGTCAAAGGTATTATTTGCTCAAAAATCATCTACTTCAATTTTTTCTCAATATCTAGATCAGTCTATTTTTGAAAAAAACTTTATCATGATAAATGATTCAGTGACTCAAACTGGTGTTTCTTCTGTATCTGAAACAATGTCAAGAGCATCATTTATACCAAGTGTTGTTTATAACGGTACTACAAATCAATTAAAAGTAAAAACTAGATCAGCAACTATTGCAAAAACAATTGAAGCTTCAATTTCACAAACAACTTCAGGATTTAGTTTTAAAGTTATAAAGTTGACTGAATTTAATCCAGAGATAACTTTATACATGTTATTAGCGTCTATTATTTTCTTGTTAATATTAGCTATTTTTACAATGGTATTCTTGGTTATTGCTTATAGATTATTAGGTATTTATACATTAATTATTGCAGTAACATCAGTTTTCATAACATTATTTGCTCCTACTTTATTTGGTATAGCAATTGGTATAGAAATTTACACTTTAATTTTTATAATGTTAGGTCTTGTATTAGAATCATGTATTCTAACGATTGAAGCATTTAAAAAACACTTAAATAAGGAAAAAAGATCAATTACAGAATCATTTAAATTATCTTATAAGGAAAACTTAGGTATAATACTTGATTCATTCATATTAATATTAATTCCAAATTTAATTATTTTTTGAATTGGAACAGGATCACTAAAAAACTTTGCAACTGTTGCAACAGTCTCAACAACAATTATATTATTTTTAGTAATTGTTGTATTTAGATTAATGATTTATTTATCAGTTAAAATTCAAATTTTTAAAAACCATCCATTATGATTACCAATTGATACAAAAGATATTAAATCTGGTGTTGCTGTCAGGGATAAAATCAATTTATCAAAATATGAATATCAACTAAATATATTAACTAATAAGGAAAAAATTAGTTCAAAAGAATTATTAAGAATTAAAAAAATTAATGATTTAGTTGAGTCTTTAAAAATTAAAATTGAAAATAAAGAAAAAGATTATAATCAAAAGTTAATTAATAAGAATAAACAAAAAACTATTAAATTAAACCAAAAAATTGAAACTCTTGAAAAAACAGAGAAAAAAATTCGTTGATATAAAAGAGATTGAATCTCGTTCTTAAAAGTTAATAGGGATGTTGCAAAAGCAATTTCAGCTAGTGCTGAAAATACAGTAATTGAAGAAGCTAAAACTAAAAGAAATCAAAATTGAATATTTAATATAAATAGAATTATTATAGTTTTATTATTAGTGTTTTCAGTGATTGGTGGTATTGTAGCTGCTACTGTAGGTCCTAACTATTCAAACTTGTTTGGTAAAGATAACACTTACATTGTTTATGGTGAATATTTATATGAATTACCAGGTAATAATTTTGATAATGTTGTTACTAAAATAGCAGAAAACCAATCTGAAGAAGAAGCAAATGCATTCCAAAGTGAAGCTCTGAGAATGGCTAATGCCAAAGGATACAATGATATTGAAGCTGGAGCAAATGATAAAGAATTTGTTGCTGATTTGAGTAAATATACAATTGAATATGTATTTGATAACAATTTAGTTAAGGCATTCTACTCAGGATACAAAGGAACAACAAGTTTAAATTCTATTGAATCAGGTACCACATATGGTCATCAAACTGAAAATTCATCAGATGAGAATTTAATGCCATACATTCAAATTGAATTAACAAACCAAACAAACATTACTAGAACTAAAAGATTATTAAATAGTATTTTTACAGGTAAAACTCGTTTAGGAAGTAATTATACTAATGATTCAAAAGGTATTTTAGGAATGTATCAAATTCCATTTACTGCATATGGTCAAATTAACCAAATACTAATTTCTTTTGCAATTTTAATTCTAATTCTAATCGTTTATATATTAATTAGATATAAATGAACTTACTATGTTGCATTAGCACTAGCACTTGTGGTTGTTGTTTTAATTACAACATCTTTAGTAATTATGTTCAGAGTACCAATAAGTACAGAAATATTGGTAACAATGATTTCAATTGTAGCATTTACAATTATGTCTGTAATATTCATTCTTGGTAAAACAAAATCTTTAATATCTATTAAAAATAAAGACGAGCTAAGAATTGAATTTGAAAAAGAAGCAGATGCTCAAGCAGTTATTAAGCACAAAGTCTTAGAAGCAATAAACAATAAAAAAACTTTAAATAAAGCCAATAAAAAACGTATTAAAGACATTAGAATAAAAATAGTTAACATTAAAATAGTTAAAAAATCAAAATTCTATAAATTAGATGCATTTAAAGCTTTATTTAAATCAAATAAAATAACTAAAGTAGAAGAATTGAGAAAAGAAATTAAAGTTATTAGAAAAGAAAATAAAACTGATCTAAAACCTTTAAGAAAAGAAATAAGAGCTGCTAAAAAAGCAGGAAGAAAAGAAATAACAAACATTTTAAAAGACAACAAATTTGTTAAAACATTATTTGTTGATTCATTAAAATTTGGAGTTAATAGATTAATTTATATTTCAAGTTTCTATTTAATATTTGCAGTTATTTTAGCTGTCACAATTCCTTCAATCGCTGGAGTTGGGATTACATTATTAATTGGTGTATTTGTAGCAAATATTGTTATCTTGACAATGTCATTACCATTATTAATATGATTAGAAAAACGAAGAATAGTTTCAAACTATGGTAGAAAAGAATTTGTTTCTCAAACTAGTGTATCTCAAGAAGAACAAATAGTTAAAGATATTAATGATTAATTTAAAAAAGGAGTAAATAATAATGGATTTGAAAAAATACATTTTAAATGTTAAAGATTTCCCAATTGATGGTGTAGATTTTAAAGATGTAACACCTTTACTAAATAACGCTGATGCTTTTACTTATGTAATCGATGAAATGGCAAAATTTGTAAATGAGTGTGGAGCAAATGTTGTAGTAGCACCAGAAGCTAGAGGTTTCTTATTTGCAAGTGCCGTAGCTTATAAGTCTCACACAAGATTTGTATTAGTTAGAAAACCAGGTAAATTGCCTCGTGAAGTTATTGATATTGAATATACATTAGAATATGGAACTAATCATCAACAAATGCACAAAGGAGATATTAAGCCAGGAGATAAAATAGTTATTATTGATGACGTTTTAGCTACTGGTGGAACTATTGAAGCAATTGTTAAATTAGTTGAAATGCAAGATGGAAAAGTTGAAGGAGTATCTTTCTTAATTGATCTACCTGCATTACATAGCGAAGACTTATTACAAGAGTACAAAGTACAAAAACTTGTTAAATATTAAGATTAACACCTATAATTTAAATAGGTGTTTTTTATTAAAAACAAAAAGGTGAAATATTAGTAATAAACAAAGAAGTGACTAATCATTAAATGAAATCTTAAATGATTATCATGATAATGAATGAGGGAAAGTTAATCATAATGATGATTATATTTCTTAAATGCAGCGATTGACCATAAAATCATTGCTAAGTATGATCAAAGCAAGTTTGATGAATTAATAACAAATTCAGGAATAATTAGAAATAAATTAAAAATCAAATCAGCTACTTCAAATGCGATTGCCTTTATAAATGTACAAAAAATATGGTTCATTTGATAAATATATTTGAAGTTTTACTAACAATAAACAAATATCAATAACTGAAAGTTAATTTCAGATTTACCAAACCAAACTGAACTGTCAGTTATATTTTATAAAGATTTAAAAAGCAAGGGTTTCAAATTTGTAGGAACTGTGATTGTCTAATCATTTTTACAAGCAATCGGAATTATTGATGATCATTTAGATAAATGTTTCTGTAAAAATTAAAAATTCATTATATAAGAGTTTTATAGACTTATTTTAAGTCTATTTTTTGTTATAATTTAAAAAATAGAATGGGTGATTTCATGGCTGGTATTATATTACCTAGAAGAACTAGCAAAAGAGCTTCAACAAACTTAGATATTGTTGAAATCAAAGAATACATAACTTTAGAGAATGAACTAAAAAAATATATTAAGGATAGAAAAGCTTTAAATAAAATTAAAGAAGCTTACTTATTTGCTGAAAAAATGCACAGTAATCAAAAACGAAAAAACGGAGATCCATATATTTATCACCCATTATCAACAGCATATTATCTTGCCCAATTACAAATGGGTCCAAAAACAATTAAAGCTGGACTATTGCATGATGTTGTAGAAGACACCCCAGTTAAAATTGAAGAAATTGAAGAAAAGTTTGGAAATGAAATAGCTTCACTTGTTGAATCAGTTACAAAAGTAAGTTATTTTGCAGAAGAAAATCGAGAACAAATAAAATCTGAATATTTAAGAAAACTTTATATATCAATGGCTAAAGATATAAGGGTTATTATTATCAAGATTGCTGATAGATTACATAATATGTTAACAATTGAAAATTTACCTGAAGAAAAGCAAAAAGTAATTGCAAAGGAAACATTAACTATTTATGCAGCGATTGCACACCGTATTGGAATGAAGAATGCAAAATCTAAATTAGAAGATATGGCATTCAAAGTATTGAATCTTAAAGATTTTGAGGATATTAAAAATTTAATTGAAAAAGGCCGTGAATCAAGGGAAGTAAATATTGCAAAAACAATTGATGATATTTCATTCTTTTTAAGAAAAGAAAAACATATTAAAATAATTGATATTTTTGGAAGAGAAAAAACAATTTATTCAATTTATCGAAAAATGAATGTTAATGGAAAACAATTTGAAGAACTGCATGATTTAGTCGCTATTAGAATTATTGCTAAGTCAACCGATGACTGCTATAAAATTTTAGGTTACTTACACCAAAAATATTTACCTTTATCTGGAAGATTTAAAGATTATATAGCAACTCCAAAAAATAACGTCTATCAATCTTTACATACAACTTTAAGTAACAGCAAAGGAATGTTTTTTGAAGTTCAAATTAGAACTCAACAAATGGATGATGTTGCTGAAGCTGGAGCTGCTGCTCACTGAAGATATAAAGAAGGTGAAGTTGTTGATATTGATAAGCGTCAAAAACAAATTGATGAACAAATCGATATATTTAGTAGAATTTTAGATTTGACCGATCAAATTAATGAGGAAGAAAACTCAAAAGAAAGAGAACTAGAAAATCAGTTACAAAAAGATGTTTTTGGTTCTATGATTTATGTTTTAACACCAACACAAAATGTTATTACCCTACCTTATGGTGCAACTGTATTAGATTTTGCTTATAGAATTCATACTGAAATTGGAGAAAAAACAACAGGAGCTAAAATCGATGGAATATTTTCACCAATTAATACTGTTTTAGAATCAGGACAAGTTGTTGAAATTAAAACATCATCTAAACAACAACCAACACACGAATGATTAAAAATCGCTACTACATCAAATGCTAAAAATAGAATTAGAAAGTATTTAGGAAATAAACTTAAAGAAGATAATTCATTTGACGAAGATAGAAAAGAATTAGCAAGAAAAACTGAAAACTTAATTAATTCGTATATTAATCAAAAAGAAATTAAATGAAAAAGAAAATCACCTAGTGAAGTTCTTGAAGTTGTTAAAAAAGCAGGATATGCAAGTTTAGAGGAATTTTTAATAAGCGTAGGGAAAGGAGAATTATCAATTGTTGAAGCAACAGATAAATTCTTTATTAACCACAACTTCTCAAAAGATGAAGAAGCTTTAAGAAGTATTAAATCTAAAACAATTAATGATAGAAGTTTAAAAAATGATATTGTTATTGATGGTATAACAAATATTAAAACTTCAATTGCAAGTTGTTGTTTACCAATCCCGTATGAAGATGTTATCGGGTATGTTGCTAAGTCAGGAAATGGTATTAAAGTTCATTTAAAAGAATGTTATAACTTATATGCAACAGAAGAAACTAAACGCTTAGTTCAAGTTCAATGAAACTCAGCAGTAGCTGAAAATAGCTTGTATACAACTAAATTAAAATACTTTGCAACAGATAGACCAAATCTTTTATATGATATATCAAGAGCACTATCGAATTTAAAAGCAACAACTATTAATGTAAAAATAGGAGTAGACGATAAATCATTACTTGTTAATGGTGAGTTAACTATTAAAGTTAAGAGTTCAGCACAATTAAATCAAATCATTTTAACAATTAAATCAATTGCAAATATCATAGATTGTGAAAGATCATTTAAGAGTATTAAATAGGTTTTAAGCCTATTTTTTTTGTTTTGAATATTTTTTTTCAAAATTTTTCAAAAAATTATTATTAATAATATAATGACCTTGAAAGGAAATAAAAATATGAAAAAAACAAAAAAGGATGAGTTAACAATGGAAGAAAAATATAAATTATTTAACTCACATAAAGCTAGAATTTACTTTGCAATTAAAAAAGCCTATAGTAAATTTGATTCAATACCCTTAGAACTAGAAGACTTTGAATTTTATGCATGAGAAGCATATTTAGACATTCTAGATAAGTACTATGATAGAAACATGAGAAAAAGTTTTGAAAGTTGCTTAGTAGATGCTGTTTATTGAAAAGCAATGAATGTTTGCGCTAAATTTGTAACAAATAAATATAAAATGATGAATCAAGGTATGAGAATAAGCAGTTATATTGCTGAAGAGTATAAAGAAATGATTAATAATATAAGTGTTGAAAATGAATCTTACAAAGAAATTGGTTGGACACAATTGTTTGAGCAATTTTTTGCGAAAAGAACAGATCAGATACCTAAAAAAATTTTCACCCTTTACATTTATGGAATGAGTTTTGTTGAAATAGCTGAAGAGTTAAATATGTCATCAGCAAAAGTAAGAAACATTTTTTATAAAGTTTTACCAGAAATTCGACAAGTAGTTTCCAATCAAGTATTTTTAGATTAAAATATATTGTAAAGGGGCGTGATTGAATGAGTTATTACTATAAACCAAGTATGGGTTATTCAGTGCATGCCTTGCAAAGAGCTAAAGAAAGACTTAAATTGCAAGATAAACAAGATTGAGAAGTAAAAGAGGCAATTAAAAAACATATATTTAATTCCACCAAAACATTTAGAATGAACGGAATGTTGTATTTATCAGCTTCAAATACAAACATTTTCTTTGTTATTAATGAAAGCAGTAATACATTAGTAACTGTGACACTTGTATCAGCTGAAAAACAATTAAGATTGATGGGTGGATGATAAAATGATAATTGGAGTCTATGGCACTATTGGTGCTGGAAAAACAACCATTTCAAACAGTATTAAAAAATTAAAATTCAAAGTAATCAATGCAGATAAAATTTCAAAGGAAATTTTAAATTCAAGAGATATTCAAAAACAATTAAAAAATGCATTTCCTAATGCATTTGTAAACGATGTATTAGATAGAAGTAAATTAAGAAAAATCATTTCTGAAAATGAAAATAGCTTAAATAAATTAAATTCTATTGTTTGACCTGAAATTAAAAATCAAATTTCATTAATTATTCAAACAAATGCAGGAAATATTGTTATAGATGCTGCTTTATTACCTGAATTAAATCTTGAAGTAGATAAATACATTAGAGTTAAAGCAAATTTATTAACAACTCTTTGAAGAGTTAAAAAAAGAGACAAAAAGCCTTTTAAAGAAACTTATTTAATTTACAAACAACAAAAACAAAGAATTAAAAAATATAAAATAGATAATGAAGTAATAATAAATAATAATATATGAACAAAAAGTATAACTTATAAACAACTGCATAAAAAAATTTTTAAATAAGATCTGAATCTTATTTTTTTTTTATTTAAAATAATTAATTTTAATTAAGATAAAATAAATAGTATGAATAAATCAGGAATAATAATATTAAATAAACCCCAAGGTTTAACAACAAATCATTTAATTCAAAGACTTAAAAGAAAATTAAATGTAAAAAAAATAGGGCACGCAGGAACTTTAGATCCCTTAGCTACTGGCGTGGTTATTTGTTTAATTAATAGTGGAACAAAACTAAGCGACTATTTTTTAAATGAAAATAAAGCATATGAAGTAACAATGAAATTATTTAAATCTACAGACACTTATGATAGTGACGGAAAAATAATTGAAGAACAAGAGCGCTTTGAAATTAAAAAAGAGGAAGTAGAAAAAGTTGTATCAAAGTTTAATGGTCTTACATATGAACAAGAACCGCCAATGTATTCGGCAATAAAAGTTGAAGGTAAAAAATTATATGAATATGCACGTGAAAATCAAGTTGTAAAGGTTAAGAAAAGAAATATAACAATTAATTCTTTGACTTTGGATAAATATGAAGAAGATGAAATAACAATGACTGTTTATTGTTCAAAAGGAACTTACATCAGAAGCCTAATTGTTGATATTGCAAAAGAATTGAATACAATAGCACACGTAACACGTTTGAATAGAATAGAATCTGGAAATTTCAAAATTGTCGACGCAGTTTCTTTAGATGATTGCGAAGAATCAAATTTAATAGAAATGTTTGAAGCTGTCAAAATGGCAAACTATGAAATTTTTAAATTAGAAGATACTCTAAACATTGAACATGGTAAGAAAATTGAATTAAAAACAGAAAATGATATTGTATTTATTTCAAATAAAGCAGACCAACTAATTGCTTGCTATGAAAGAGAAAAGAACAATCTATTTAAATGTAAACGTGGAGGGTTGAATATTTAATGAAAGTTTTTAAAACTGATATTAATAATATTAAACAAAGTGAAAAAAAATCTTGTGTTACTATAGGAATGTTTGATGCTTTACATAAGTACCACAAAATCATAATTAAGAAAACAGAATTAATAGCAAGAGAACATAATTTAGAATCTGTAATAATAACCTTTGACCATAAACCTAATAAAGAATCACAAACATTACTAGATGAGAAAAAGAAAATTGAATTTCTAAAAGAAAATTTTAAAATCGATCAGTTAATAATTTTAAATGTTGATGAAAGTTTGATTAAAACAACAAGAAATGAATTTGTTAATATATTAAAATCAAAACTTAAAACCGTTAAGTTAGTTGAAGGTAGTGATTTTAAATTTGGGTTTCAAAAATCTGGAGATATTCAATATTTAAAAAAAAGCTTTGGTGAAGAAAACGTATTTGTTTATCAAAGAAATGAAAACATATCAACTTCAAGAATTAAAGAATTAGTAAAAGAAAATAAAATTGATCAAATTGAGGATGAATTGGAAGTTAACATTAATTTATTGAAATAAAATTTGAAAAAGTCTATAATATAAAAAGTGATTGTTCACCAGAGATGCTATTCGCTCCCATGAATGCACCTTTGATGAAACACTAAAAATCAAAATGAAAGGGAGACAGATCATGATTTCAAAAACAAGAAAAGCTGAAATTATTAAAGAATTTGGTGGAAACGACGCTAACACAGGATTAGCTGAAGTTCAAATTGCTTTATTAACTGAAGATATCGCTAACATGACTGAACATTTAAAAGAACACAAAAAAGATGTTCCTACAAGAAGAACTTTATTAAAAAAAGTTGCTCAAAGAAGACACTTATTAGATTTCTTAATTAAAAAAGATGTTAACAGATATAAAGAAATTATTGCTAAATTAGGCTTAAGAAAATAATTTTAAAAAAAACTTTAAAATTATTGACACATAGATTTAATTTTTATATTATATTTATGTGTCTAAAACGCAGGTGTAGTTTAATGGTAGAACTTCAGCCTTCCAAGCTGACTGTGAGGGTTCGATTCCCTTCACCTGCTCCATTTAAAAATTAAAACAACCGAAAGGTTGTTTTTTATTTTTTGATATAATTAAAAATAGAAAAAAGGTGAATCAGATGAGTGAAATAAAAAACTTGGACTGAAACAAAACAAGAGAATTTGATCTTGAAAGAACAAACGTTTGAATAAGTTTTGCATTTGAAATAATTGGTGTTGTTTTACCATATGTAGGAATTTGAATACTAATAGGTAGCTCTTGAAATACTGAAAAATTTCATAATTACTATAATGTTTTACCTGTAAAAGAATTTTTACTTACAATAATATGTATAGGATATCTAATAATTGCTTTAGGTTTTAATTTAATAACATATATTCTAAAGTGACAAAAAGAAGATAGTTTTACTTTTACAACTGCAATAGCATTATGTTTAACAGGTTTTGTAACAAATAGTATTTGAATTGATAAATTATCAATAGGTGGATTTGCAATATTTTTAAAATTAATATTTTTAGTAGTATTTGCTTTAATTGGAATATTTATAGGAACATTAGGGACTATGTTTATAAGAAACTTCAGATTTAAAATTGAAGAAGAAGATCAAATACTATTAGAAGCTTATAAAAAAGGCGAAGAAATTCCTTCAATTAAAAAAATAAGATTAGAAAAGGCTGAAAAATATAGAATTAAAAAAGAGCAAGAAATTGAAGAACTAAATAGATTTAAAGAAGAACTTAACGAAAAAATAGCAATTGAATTAAAGAACAAAAAGAATGAAAAACTAGACGAAAAAGAAAATAAAAAGCGTAATAAGAAAAACAATAAAAAATAACTAGAGTTAGCGCTTAAAAAATAAGTCAAAATTTGTTAAAATTAATGTAATTAAATTTTCAAAGAAAGGAATTTTATGACTAATAAAATTGAAAAAACTCAAAGTAAATTTATAAGTTTAAAAAACAATAATTTCTTTGTCAGATTTGCATCAAGTATTATATTAGTAGCATTGATAGTTTTATTTCTTTCAACAGCTATATTAAGTGAAGAATTATGAGTCAATATGAATGATGCTCACAAAGCAAAAATAGTAAGTCAATCACTTGGGATTTTAATGCTATGTATTTCAATAGCAATACTAATGTTTTGTATTTATGAATTATCAACATCTCTAAAAATAAAAAATAAATGGTTTATTGTAGTGATGGAAATATTGGCATTAGCAGTATTCATAGCACCAATAACATCAAAAGGGAATTTAGAGCAATTATTTATTTATCAAGGTTGAGCACTGAAATCACCATTATCGCATTGATATATGCAAATAATATATCTAATATTATTTTTAGCTATATCATTTGTTGCTGGTTACTTATCAGGTATAGAACTTAAAAAATTGATCATGATAATTGGTACATCGTTAATAATAATATTTGGTCTAAAAGGTTTCACTTATATTTCATTATCAAATGACTATATAAATCAAGAATACTCAAGCATTAAATTTGGTTATGTTACAGCAATATGAATTTGATTAATAGTTATTTTAACTGACACATTTGCTTATATTTTTGGAGTAGCTTTTGGTAAACATAAAATGGCTCCAGTTATAAGTCCTAAAAAAAGCTGAGAAGGAGCAATTGGTGGTTTTACCACAGCATTTGTTGTTGCGGTAATAATGTCTATATTATTTTATTTCTTTGTAAATAGTCATGCTGTTTTTGCAGATTACATGAATAATATTGATATTAAGTTTGGTAAAGGCTTAGTTATATTCATGTATATATTATTAGCTGCATTAATTTCATTTATAGGGCAAGTAGGAGATTTATTCTTTTCACTAATTAAGCGAAAAAATGATATTAAAGATTTTTCAAATTTAATACCTGGTCATGGTGGAGTTTTAGATAGACTTGACTCATTCATGCTTGTATTTTTATTTATGTATTTATTTACATTAATTAACTAGTTAAGGAGTTCATATGGGAAGTGTATTGATAGTAATTTTATCTATATTAATTTCAATCATTGTTGTATTGGTGTTAATTACACTTCATGAACTTGGACATTTCATTGTTGCAAAATTATCTAAGGCTTATGTCTTTGAATTTGCTATTGGTTTTGGTCCTAAACTATTTGTAGTAAAGACAAAAGAAACTTGATATTCTGTTAGATTAATACCTTTGGGTGGATATGTATCAATTGCTAGTGATTTCGTTGAACCCCCAAAAGGAAGAGAAGAAGAATTTGAAAAAATTCCTGATGCTCGAAAAATTGATTATGCAATCAAATGAAAAAAAACATTATTTATATTATTTGGACCATTAATTAATTTATTTATAGCTTACATTTTAATATTCTCAGTAATGTTTGGAGTTGGTTATATGCCAAGTGATCCAAACTTTTATGGTCAAAACTTTTCAACTAATTCTATTGCTTATAAAATGATTGCTAAAAATGAAGGGATTAAACCTGAAGAAGGAAATAAATATGTTTCTAATCATTTAAAAGTTGCAATTACTGGATGAAACGTTCAACTGGTTGATAAAACACAAAAAGATATTAAAGATTGAGAGTTTACTGTTTCAAAAAAAGAAAGTGCACCAACTTATAAAGAAATTTCAGCAATGTTTAATGATGGAAAAAAAGAAGTATATGAATACATCACTAAATATAATCTTGATGATCAAACAATTGTTAAATTTCAATTTGAGTACTTAAAATTAGATAATCTTTATTCAGGTAAATTAACAACAGAAAAAGAGAAAACAACTGATTGAGCTACTTTAGAAGATAATCCAATTACAATTTGAAAAAAAGCTAAGCAAATAACAGGTATTGCAATCGCACCACCAGATAGACATTTTAAAAATGGGGCGCAAAAATTCGGTTATACATTTGTTGAAACTTGAAATCAATCATTTTCACTTTTAGTTGGAATTGGTAAATTCTTTACAGGTGATTTCAGTGCTATTTCAGGACCTGTAGGTATTGCGAAATCATCAATAGGAACCACAACTACAGCAACAACATCAATGACTGCTAGTCGCATATTCTATGTATCTTCAATATCTGCCAACTTGTTTATGCTTAATATGCTTCCATTCCCACCATTAGATGGATACAAATTTTGAGAAACACTAGTTGAATGAGTAACTAAAAAAGAAGTTAGCCAAAAAACAAAAACAATAATTTATGCAACTGGAGCTATTTTACTTATAAGTTTCATTGTTGTAGTAACAATCAAAGATTTTATAATTTAAAAAGGGAGTTTTATATGTCAGACAATAAAGTATTAGAATTATTTCGAAAATTGGAAATTAACTTAAATGAAGGTGAACTTTCATATTTTGAACATTCTGAAATTGAAAAAGCTTCTATGAGTTCAACTAAAAGTAAGCTTAAATTGTCTTTAAAAATAAAAAACTTTTTACCGATTAGAGTTTTAAGCGAAATTCACTCTAAATGTGTGGGTGCCGAAGACTTAAAAATCAAATTAATTTTAAACGTTCAACAACAAAGAATAGACAAAGAAATACTTTGTGAATATATTGAGTTCATTAAAAATGAAAAAGCTCAAAATAAAACAGTTATTTGAAATTTCATTGATTCAGAAGGATTTGATTATGATGCTGATGAGAATATTATTAAATTTATTGTTGATTCTAATGAATTAAAAAATCAATTGAGTATTGAAATGAACTATTGTTTAGCAAAATTAACTCAATTTGGATTTAAAGATTTAAATTATGAAATTGAAGTTGAAGATAAAACCGAAGAATACATAAAACAATCACTTATAATTGAGCAACAAACTAAAGAGCAATACAAACAATTTGCTCCTGAACAAACTGAGAAATCTCAAAGCATTATTGTTTCTAGACAAAACTCGCAAAAATGAAATCAATCATTAGATAAACCAAGTTATGAAACATTTGAAGATATTGAAGAAGATGCTCAAAATATTGTTTTACATGGTAAAGTTATGAGTATTGAAATTAGAGATTCTAAAGCAAATAATCGTAAAATATATTCAATCGGTTTAACAGATAACAACTCATCAATCAAATGTATTTATTTTGGTAAAGAAGATGAAAGAACAATTATGGATCCTTTAACTGAAGAAGAATTAACTTCAGACAGAATAGATGAAATAAGAGCAAAAAGAATTGCTAAAGGTGATTGAATTGCTGTTAAAGGTAAAACATCATACTCACAATTTGATAGAGAACAAAATTTCATTATTGATAAAATAGGTAAAATTTTTCGTTCTGAATCTACAGTTAAAGATGAAGCAGCAGAAAAGCGTGTTGAACTTCATGTGCACACAAAAATGAGTGCTATGGATGGTGTTTCATCAATTCAAGACTATCTACAAATGGTTGATAAATGAAATTGAAAGGCTATTGCAGTAACTGATCATATTAATGTACAAACTTTCCCTGATGCATATAATGAATTAAGAAAAATAAATAAAAATAAAGCTGATGAAGATAAACTTAAATTAATTTATGGGCTTGAAATGAATATGATCCAAAAAGAAGATTACTGAATTGTTAAAAATCCTAAAGGTCAAAAAATCAGAGAATCTAAAATGGTTATATTCGATTTAGAAACAACAGGATTATCACCAGAATTTAATGAAATCATCGAATTTGGTGCTGTTGTACTTGATCCAGTAACTGGGAAAACAACTAAACATGATTACTTATTTAAACCAAAAGAACCATTAAAACAATTCACAATTGATTTGACTAATATAACACCTGAAATGTTAGATGATAAAAAAAATATTGAAGATGATTTTGCCAAAATTTATGAGTTAATTAAAGACAGTATATTAATTGCCCATAATGCAAACTTCGACTTTAACTTCTTAAATGCGCTTTCTAAACGTTTAGGTTATGGTGAATTAGAAAATACAGTAATTGATACACTAACTCTTTCTAGAATGGTTAGACCTGCTTTAAAATCTCACAGACTTGGTGCTGTTTGTAAGAAATTTGGAATTTTATATGATGAACATGTTGCTCACCGTGCCGACTATGATGCTGATGTTTTAAATGACTTATTCTTTAAAATAATGGCTGAATTAAAACTAACAACTCCAATTATTTTTGATAATGATTTAATGAAGTTAGAACCTGAAAATGACAAAGAGAATGTTAACTTATTAAGATCACGTGGAGTTCATGTTAACGTGTTAGCTAAAAATCAACAAGGGTTAAAAGATATATTTAAATTAGTTTCAATTTCACACACTGATAACTTTTTTAACTCTCCTAAAGTATTTAAGGAAAAATTAAAAAAAATTAAAGAAAAAAATAATATTTTAATTGGTGCTGGGTGTGTAAACTCTGAAGTGTTTGAAATAGCTAGAATTGGAACTGATCAAAAACTTGAAGAAATTATGCCTTTCTATGACTATATTGAAATACAACCACTAAGTGTTTATAAAAATTTAATTAATGATAATCAATTAGAAGAAAACGAATTAATAAATGTAATTAATAAAATTATTAAATTAGCTAAAAAACATAATGTTATGTTAGTTGCAACTAGTGATGCTCACTATACAAGACCAGAATTAAAAAAAATTCGTGATGTTTATATTAATGCAAAAGGACTTGGTGGAAGTAGACACCCATTATTTAGTTTTAAAAATAAAAATAAATTAGTAGACTATCCTGATCAATATCTTAGAACAACAAATGAAATGTTAAAAGAATTTGCATGATTAAATGATGCAACATTAATTAATGAAATGGTAATTACAAATACAAATAAAATAGCTGATATGATTGATTCAAATATTGTAGTTATTAAAGATGGACTATTTACACCAAATATTGAAAATGTAGATACTCTATTAAAAAATAAGTGTTATGAAACTGCGCATGCAATGTATGGAGAAGTTTTACCTGAAATTGTTGAAGCACGTTTAGAAAAAGAATTAACATCAATTATTAAACATGGATTTGCTGTTGTTTATTGAATTTCTCACTTATTAGTTGAAAAATCTAATAATGACGGGTATCTTGTTGGTTCAAGAGGAAGTGTTGGTTCTTCATTTGTGGCAACAACTTCAAATATTACTGAGGTTAACCCATTAAAAGCACACTATAGATGCTTAAACTGTAAATATTCAGATTTTAATACTCCAATTGAGATTAAATGTGGATATGATTTACCAGAACAAATTTGTCCAAAATGTAATGAAAAATTAATTGGAGATGGACATGATATTCCATTTGAAACTTTCTTAGGATTTGATGGGGATAAAGTTCCAGATATTGATTTAAACTTCTCTGGAGAATACCAACCAATTGCACATAACTTTACTAAAGAAATGTTTGGTGAAGATAATGTATTTAGAGCTGGAACAATCTCAACAGTTGCTGAAAAAACTGCTTTTGGATATGTAAAAGCATTTTATGAAGAAAATGGTGTATTAGAAGAAGATATGCCAAGAAAAATCGAAATCGAAAGACAAGCCAAATTAGTTGAAGGGGTAAAAAGAACAACAGGACAACACCCTGGAGGAATTATTATTTTACCTAAAGAGTTTGAAATAGAAGATTTTACACCAGTCAATTTCCCAGCTGATGATGCAACAAGTTCATGAAAGACAACTCACTTTGATTTTCACTCAATTCATGATAATTTATTAAAAATGGATATTTTAGGTCACGTTGACCCAACTGCATTAAGAATGCTTAAAGATTTAACGGGAGTTAATCCAATTAGTATTCCAACAAATGATCCAAAAGTATATTCATTATTTAGTGATTTATCTGCTTTAAATATTAAACCAGAGCAAATTAACGGAGAAAAAACTGGAGCTATTGGTTTACCAGAATTTGGTACAGGATTTGTTAGATCAATGTTAAGAGAAACAAAACCTAAAACATTTGCTGACTTAGTGCAAATTTCAGGACTATCACATGGTACTGATGTTTGATTAGGAAATGCTAGAGACTTAATTAAAAATGATATAGCTAACATTTCAACTGTTATTGGTTGTCGTGATGATATTATGGTTTATTTAATGGGACAAGGAATTGATGCAACTACTTCATTCAAAATAATGGAATCAGTGCGTAAAGGACAAGGATTAAGAAAAGAATGAAAAGAAATTATGTTAGCGCATAATGTTCCCGAATGATATATTGAATCATGTTTAAAAATTAAGTATATGTTCCCTAAAGCCCATGCTACTGCTTATGTATTAATGGCTTATCGAATTGCTTGATATAAAATTTATTATCCAGCTGAATACTATGCAACATTTTTAACTAATAGAGCTGATGCTTTTGATTTAAAAACATTCTTAGGTGGTTATAATGGTGTTAAAGAAAAACTAGCAGAATTAGAATCAAGAAAAAACAGAAAAGATAAAATGACAACAAAAGAACTAGCTTTAATGCCAGTTCTAGAAATTGGATTAGAAATGTTTAGTCGTGGAATTAAAATGGCTAACTTAAACTTTGAAAAATCTTTAGCAGATAAGTATATTATTGAAAAAGATGAAGCAACTGGTGAAGCTACACTATATCCTCCATTCTTAGTAATTGATTCACTTGGAGATGCTGTGGCTGATTCAATCATTAAAGCTAGAAGTGAAAGACCATTAACTAGTGTTAAAGATTTAACAATGCGAACAACTATTACTCAAACACAAATGAAAATATTTGAACAATTAAATGTATTAGATACACTGGCACAAGATGAACAATTAGAATTTGACTTTTTTAACTAAAAGATAGATTGAGAGAATGAATATGAAAAATTTAGCAGAATTAATGACACAAAGAAGAAGTGCTCGAGATTTTGATGTTAATTATGAAATACCTGAAGCAGATTTTAATGATATTATTCAAGCAATGAGAATGTCACCATCTTCATATGGTATTTTAGGACAAAGATTATTAGTAATTAATCGTGGAGAAATGCGTGAAAAGTTAGCACCATTTTTCTATAATCAATTAAACTATGTTAATGCATCAAAATTTATTATTGTATTAGGAGTAAATCACAAAGGATTGCAAGAAGTAACAAATCATTCATTAGATTTAAGATTTGAAGGAAACCCTGAAGGAAGAAGTACTTATGGGGCTAATATTAATAAATCATTATTTAGTGGCAAATTAACTGATCAACAATTAGATAACTATTCAAGTCAACAAACTTATATCACAACTGGAATAGCTACTGCGGTGGCTGCTAGTTTAAATGTTGATACTTGTATGATTGGTGGATTTAATGCAAAAGGATTAGCTGAATTTTTGATTCAAGAAGGTTTAATGCATGATTATGAAACTCCATTCATTACAATGGCGTTTGGTAAAAGTACAAAAATAAGTGGTGAAAAACTTAGATCTGAATTAGAATATTTTGTAAAAGAAATTTAAGAATCGAAAGATTCTTTTTTTTTATTATTATTTAGATTTATAATTAAAATAAAAGGAGAATAAAATGGAACAATCAAAAATTTACTGAAAAATAAGAGTTAATAATATAAATGGTGATAGCTCATTAGTCTATGATAATTACTACGAAAATGTTTCCTTAATTGAACAAGAACAAATATGAGTTACCTACAGAGAAGGAAGAAATAATGCAATAAATTTAATAAAATGTGCATCAAATGTTGATGGAAAAGAATGTGGGGCATACATAACAGTAAGGAAAAAACAAATTAATAAAGATTTTTTTGAATTATCTAAAATGATAAATGATCATCATTTAGCTGGATGTCAATCTGAAGCGGAATTGGTTGAAACAGAGCAATTTATCAATAACATAAGTATAAAATCACTTTTAAGTCTAATTGAAAAAAAAGACAAGAAATATGTTCAAGTAAAAATTAAAAATAGTTTTTTTACAGAAGTTCCTGAAAAAAGTGGAAACCCAGAGAATGAAGAAATAGTTAAAGTCAAGCGCAAAAAGCAATTGGTAGATATTAAAAAAACTCTTGATTACATTTTTGAAAGAAAATTAGATGATAAATATGGTAATAAAGTATCAGAATTCGATGAAAAGGTATGAACAAATTCATTTTCAAATAAGTGTACAAAATATTTAAATCTTTCTCCACCAAAAAAATCAGAGAATAAAATTCTAAAATGAAATTGAAAAAAAATACCTGAGATTCAAACTGATTTAAATGGAAATAATTATGTTTCTATTTGCTGTAAAAACTTTTTTTACAAAGGAACAAAATTTCCTGAAAAAGCGAATATAGGAAATACTGAAATTTGAGTTAAAATAAAAATATCAAATGAAATAAAAGAAAAAATAAATAAGATAAAAAATAAATATGGTAAGGAAATAAATTTTTCACTATTAACTGGCTGTGAATTAACGACAAATTTACTATTTGAAAAAGAACTTAATAGCTCAAATATTTTAAAATTGAAAATTTCTCCAATTGAATGTTTATCCGATTGATTGATTTGTTTTTATTTTGAAAATAATTATAAATTGCTAAATGATATAATAATTTAACAAAAATTTGCTATAATATAAATAACAATACGAAACAGCAAGACTTATCGGTCTTGCTTTCTTATTGATTTGAAAGGAGATTTTAAGTGAAAAATTTTGCATCTATTAAAGATGAAATCCAAAAGATTGCTGAATCAATTTTAAAGGAATACAACTTACAAATATATGAAATAAATAATTTCTTTGATTTTGAAAGTGATGTTTTGCAAATCTTAGTTGAAGATATAACTGAACCAAACAAAGCTTTAGACTTTGATTCAATTATTTCAAGTAATGAAAAATTATCTGATGCTTTAGAAAACTTCCCAGGATTAAGTGAACCTTATATGCTAGAAGTAGCTAGTGCTGGAATTGAAAAACCAATCAGAAATAAAGAAGAATTAGTCAAAGCTGTTAACAGTTATATTCATGTTGAATTAAATCAAGAAAAAAATGCAAGTAGTGAAATAGAAGGTATTTTATTAGATTTTGATGTAAACAAAGATACATTTAGAATCACCTACTTTTTAAAAGGTCAAAAGAAAAAAGTTGACTTTAAATATGAACAAGTAAAGTTTGCAAGATATGCAGTTAAATTTTAAGGAGAAAATATGGTAAACGGAGCACAAATATTAGAAGCATTAGATTCATTAGAAAGTGAAAAAAGCATTAGCAAAGAAGTTGCTATTGAAGGAATTAAAGAAGGATTCCAAAAAGCTTATGAAAGATTTTTTGATACAGAAGCTATAGTTAAAACTGAAATTAATGAACAAACAGGATCAATCAACTTGTTTCAAGAATTAATGGTAGTAGCTACAGATGATGAAATCGAAGATGATTGATTAGAAATTGTTTTAGAAGATGCTTTAAAAATTAATAAAGAAGCTAAAGTTGGAGATAAAGTATACAAACCAATTGATTTTGATGAAGAATTCTCAAGAGTAGCTGTTGGACAAGTAAGACAAATCTTCCAACAAAAAATTAGAGCTACTGAAAGAGCAATGATTTATGAAAAATTCATTGAATTAGAAGGTGAAATTGTTAGAGGTAAAATCGTTGGAATGAACGATCAAGGAACTTCATACATTTTAGACATTGATGGAGTACATACTTCATTATGAAACCAAAAAACAATTAACAAAGAAGAATTTGTTGTTAACGAATTAGTTGATGTTTTATTAGAAGAAGTTGCAAGAGAAAATAAATACTCACAATTAGTTGTTTCAAGAGTAGCACCTAAATTCTTAGCTAAATTAGTTGAAAAAGAAGTTAGTGAAGTTGCTCAAGGAATAGTTGAAGTAATGTCAGTTTCAAGAGAGCCAGGTAAACGTGCAAAAATTGCTGTTTTATCACATGATGAAGATGTAGAACCAATTGGAGCTATTGTTGGAGTTAAAGGTTCAAGAATCAATAACATTTCAAAAGAATTAAGAGGAGAAAAAATTGATGTTGTTAAATGAGATGATGAAATCATTCCATTTATTATTAACGCAATGGCACCTGTTAAAGTTATTTCTGTAAATGAAGTTGAAGGTGAATTTGATATTGTAGTACCTAACCAACAATTATCATTAGCTATTGGTAAAGGCGGAATGGCTGCTAAATTAGTTGCTAACTTATTAAAACGTCGTATTAACATTTACAGCTTAGAAAATGCTATTACTGACAACATGGATGTTTTATGAAATGGAAACATTACAGAAGAAGAAGTAAACAACCCAGACTTTATTAACGAAGTAAATAAACGTAAAATCAACTCTCAAACAGTTAAACCAGAATACCACAAAAATTCATTCAGAAATGCACAAGCAAATAATGAAGAAGAATTAATGAGTTTCCAAGCTGAAGTTGAAGAAGAATACAACCAAGTTGAAGAGTTAATTGAAGAAACAAACGCAGTTGTTGAAGAAAATAAAGATTTAGAATCAATTCAATCTGAATTAGAATCATTTAATGATATTTTAAATGATGAAGATGAAGAATATTTTGAAGAAGACGAATACGAAGACTTATATGATCAAGAGTAATCTAAGAAAAGATGTCGTTAGTAAAGAAATGTTAGACAAATCAGCACTAATTAGAGTTGTTTTGAATAAAAACAATGAAATTTTTATTGATTTAACTTATAAAGCAGATGGACGTGGAGTTTATGTTAAAAAAGATTTAAACTCAATTAAAATCGCTAAACAAAAAAACCTTTTAAGCAGAGGATTAAAAACAAAAGTAGATTTAAGTATTTATGATGAATTAGAAAAGTTATTTAATGAACAAAACTAAATTATTAAATGCTATTGGATTAGCTTATAACTCTGCTAAATTAATTAAAGGTGAAAAATTATTAGATTCAATTAAAAGAAACAAAGTAAAATTTGTTATTCTATCAACAGATATGGGTGCTAGTCAAAAAAAGAAATTCAGTGATAAATGTAAATTTTATAATATTGAATTTATTGATGATGTATTAACTGTTGATGAAATTTCACAAGCGTGTGGATCTACCACAATTGTAGCGATTGGTGTTAATGATATTAATATTATTAAATTAATTAAAAACAATTTATAGAAGAAAGGGGATTTTTACATGGCTAAAAATATAAAAACAAATAAAAAACCACAACAAGTAAACAAAAAAGAAATGTCTAAACAACATGCTAAACAAATTAAACAACAATTAAATGAAACAGTTGCAACTGGAATCATTGATGGGGTGTTTGTTTATACTGAAGCTTTAAGCATTGCTGATTTTGCTAACCAAATTGGGAAAAGTGTTGCTGAAATACTTAAATATTTCTTTGCACAAGGACTAATGTTAAATCAAAATGTTGTGTTATCAGAAGAACAAATGGCTGAACTTGCTTTAGAGTTTGGTTTTGACTTTAGAAAAGAAGAATCTTTAACTAAAGAAAACTTCTTTGAAGCATTAGATGCTAGTGAAGAAGATAAACCAGAAGATTTAGAACATAGAGCACCAATTGTAACAATTATGGGTCACGTTGACCATGGTAAAACTACTTTATTAGACTCTATCAAAAACACAAATGTTGTTGGTGGAGAAGCTGGAGGAATTACTCAAGCTATTGGAGCTTACCAAGTTAAAAACAAAGATGGTAAAAAAATAACATTTATTGATACTCCAGGTCACGAAGCATTTTCAGAAATGCGTAGTCGTGGAGCTAATGTAACTGATATTGTTATTTTAATTGTTGCTGCTGATGATGGAGTTATGCCTCAAACAGAAGAAGCAATTGATCATGCTAAATTAGCAAATGTACCAATTATTGTATTTATTAATAAATGTGATAAACCAGGAGCAGATCCTGAACGTGTTAAAGCTGAATTAATGAAATATGAAATAGTAGCTGAAGAATATGGTGGAGATATTCCATTTGTTCAAGGTAGTGCTAAACAAAAGATTGGTTTAGACCAATTAGAAGAAACTATTTTATTAATTGCTGAAATGCAAGATTATAAAGCAAATCCAAACAAATTAGCTAAAGGGGTTGTTATTGAAGCTCACTTAGATAAAGCAAAAGGACCAGTAGCTTCTATTCTTGTTAAAGAAGGTACTTTAGATATTAGAGATATGATTATCGCTGGAACTACATATGGAAACATTAAACATATGGAAGATGAACATAATAAAAAAGTATTAAAAGCAGGACCAAGCAAACCAGTTGTTGTTTATGGATTAAATGAAGTTCCAAGTGCTGGAGATAAATTCATTGTTATGAATGATGAAAAAATGGCTAGAACTATTGCTGAAGCACAAGCTGAAAAGAAATTAGCAGCTGAACGTCAATCAAATCAAATCTTTAGTTTAGATTCAATTAAAAAGCATATTGATGATGGAGAATTAAAAGCAATTAACTTAATTGTTAAAGCTGATACTCAAGGTTCAGTTGAAGCACTTAAAGGAAGTTTAACTAAAATTGATATTCCTGGTGTTAAATTAAACATTATTAGAGCATCTGTTGGAACTATTACATTAAGTGATGTTACTCTTGCTTCAACTGTAACTGATGGAATTGTATTAATCTATGGATTTAATGTAAGACCAGATGCAGTTGTACGTAAAAAAGCTGAAGAAGAAGGTATTGAAATTCGTTTACATAACATTATTTACAAAGTAATTGAAGAATTAGAAGATGCTGCTAAAGGGATGTTAGAACCAGAATACAAAGAAGTAGTTACTGGTTCAGCTGAAATTAGAGCAACATTCAAACACTCTGACATTGGAACAATTGGTGGATTCCATATTGTTGATGGAAGTATTGAACGTAAATCTAAAGTTCGCATTATTAGAAATGGTATTGTTATTTATACTGGAGAATTAGCAACTTTAAAACATTTAAAAGATGATATTAAAGAAGCTAAAATCAACTCAGAAGGTGGATTAACAATCAAAAACTTTAATGATATCAAAGAAGGCGATATTGTTGAAGGATATAAGGAAGAAGAAGTTAAGAAATAGGAGGTTTATATGATTACTGAAATAGCAATTGGGTCCTTAATTTTAGCTATAATTTTAGTAGTAATTTTTCCACTATATCATTGAATAGTTATTTTTATTTATAAATTAATCAAAATAAATAAAGAAAAAAACTTAAAAAAGATAAATTTAAAAAGTTCAGAAATTATTAATGATAATCTTTTAAATTTATATGAATACTTTTTGGTAAATGAAAAAATTAGCATCAATACTAATTTTTATAATAAAGCAAAACGTTTACGAAAACTTTATTTCTTTAGTTCACTATTTTTCTTTTTTCTTTTTTTAATTTTTTCTTTTATTAACTACTTATTAATAAACAAAAATAACACAGAGAATAATTACATTAATATTATTATTTTTGTATTAAAAAATATGAGCATTTCATTATTTTTATTTGTTTGAACATGAACTATTAAAAATGATTTTAAAAATGAAAAAATGCTGATAATAAGTAATGAAAATTTATTAGAGAAAATTAATTTTTTATGTGATCAGCTTAAAATAAAACATTTGAAAAGTAAACAAGAATTGGATGACTATCATATCCTAAAAATTAACCTTTTAGCATTTGTCCTATTTAAAAAAATACATAGAGAATCTAAAATTAGATTAAAAAGACAAAATGCAGAAAAATATAAGAATCAAATTGTCTTGAATAATAAAAAAATAGTTAATAAAATAGAAGAAATTTTTAACGAAAACGATCCAGAGGAAATGAAAACAAAAATTTTTGAAATGATAAACGACTAAGTTTAAATATTTATAAAAATAGTAAAAGATTAAAGTGTAGAGAATTATTATAAATTGTAAATGGAAGTGCAACACTTCTAACCGAATGTCTCGAATAACTGATTAGCGGTTTTATAGCTAAGCAGTTTTCGAGGCATTTTATTTATTTGTGATAGTAATGAGTTAATCTTATCATCATTTAAACTAGAAAAGTTTGTTGATTTAGGATATTCTCTTCTCATTAGTCCATTGAAATTTTCATTTGTTCCACGTTCACAAGAAGCATAAGTATTACACGTATATAATTTGACATTAATTTTATTAGTAATTTCATGTAATAAATTGAATTCCATACCATTATCTTTTGTGATACTTTTTAGCATAATATTTTCTTTATTAATAAGTTCTAAAAATTTTTCATTTGTATGCTTCATTGTTTTATTTTCTAATTTAATTGCAAAAGCTTTTCTAGTTAATCTTTCAACTAAAGTTAAAATATAACCACTGTTTTTTTCACCAACAATTAGATCAATTTCATAGTGGCCAAACTCTGAACGATTGTTGATTCACTTAGGTCTAAACGAAATAGGTATTGAATTTAAATTAGCTATTTTTCTAAAGGGTTCATTGTATTTACTTGACTTTTTTCATCATAATCTAGGTCTCAACAAATGTTTAGGTTTAATCTTTAACTGATTTGTATTAATTCAATTGTAAACAGTTTTTGTTGTAGGCGTGTTTATACCAAGTTGTTTGGCTTTAAAAACACAAATATCAATACTTGAATATTTTTTACTAAAATTGGAATATAAATATTTAATAAAGTTTTGATAATATTTTGTTTCATTTAAATGAGATTTTTGATTATTTATTTCTCTTGTGAATTGTGCATCTTTTGCTGTATAAATTTCACTAGCTTTATTTCTTTTTATTTCTCTATAAAATGTTGATCTATTTTTATTCAATTCTTTTGCAATATAAGCAATACTTTGCCCGTCATTTAATAAATATTCAATCAAATATCTATCTTTTTTATTTAGTTGTTTATAATTATTCATGTGAATACTCCTTTGTGCTTTGAACGGTTATTGAGGTATTCACTTTTTTTATGCAAAAAAGGAAGTGACTCATGAGAATATTTTCTCACAAGTGTTGCACTTCCAATTACAATTGATAGCAATTTTGCATCTTTTATAATACTTTATTTAATACTTACTTTTTTGGTATCCCTATAAAATGCTTTATTTTTTAACAAATTATTTAGTTTTTTTGAAAATTAATTTAATTTTTGAAATTTATCACTTTTTTTAATATTGCAAGTTGGACAAAGTAGTTGTAAATTGCTTCTTTCAGTTTTGCCGCCTTTAATTCAAGGTTTTATATGATCCATTTGACACTCATTTAAATTACTAAAAACCAAGTCACATTCAGCACATTTATGTGGTAAATTATTTCAAGCTCATATTCTATCATCATAATTGTATGATCTTTTTAAATCTTTGATAAAAGGTTTAATTATTTCTTCAATTTTCCTAATTCTTTCAGAAATGTAGTCCATACTATCAAATTTTATTCCACCACCCATTTGTCCACCAATTATTTCTTCAATACTTGTATAAATTTGAAACCTAATTATTTCTTCATTTTCAATTAAACTTTTTTTATGTCCCAAGTTTTTATAAAATGCTATAAATATAGCTTCGAAAATAGTATTAAAAGACTTAATAGGTATTGTTGTATTTTTTAAAATAGAATACATAAGATCTATTGTTTCATTAACTTTTATTTTTAATTTCTCTAATTCTTCTGGAAGAGACTCTTTTAATATTCTATTTGAATAGTTTCTTACATCTTTTGTGTTTGTCTGATTTATAAATAAAATTGATAAACATCTTATAATAAGATCTTCATTTTTAAATCTTGAATCATTTTTTTTACCATTAGTCAATAATTTAATGTTTTCATTTTTAGTTATTTCTTTAATAAAAACTCTATTTTCAGGTAGCGCTTCAGCTAATTTCATTTCAGCTTTATTAAGTTTTATACTACCATTATTTATTCTAATAAAAGTTTCAATAACTTTTTCTTCATTAATTTTTCCTAAGTCAAAAATTTTTAAAGTCGATAAATTAAAAATAGCTTTTTCATTATCATTAAAATCACTAAAGTATTTTTCTTTGCTTGTTTCATCAACTACATTTTTTCATTTAAATTCCCCATTAATAAATTTTTCAATTGCTAATATTCTTTGTTTTCCATCTATAACTTCATTATTTGCAATTAAAATTGGTGGGATAAAATAATCATTCATTAATGAATCAATTAAAAGCGATCAATTTTTTTTAGCTCAAGCTACGTCTCTTTGATATTTAGTATCATAATTATATCTTTTTTTAATTAAATCAATTGGTGATAATTCTAATATATTTATTTTATTCATGGAAACCCCTTATTAAAAAGTCAAGCGCATTGAAATGACTTTACTTCATCTGTTTTAGTTGTAAATTTTATATTTCTTTGTATAAAAAGAAATTGACATCTATTTAATGTATTCCCCATTGACTGAGAAAAAATAGTTGCCCCATATAATAAACAAAATGGCTTATTAAATGACTCACATCTTTCAATTAATAATCTTTTTTGACTGAAAGGTGGATTAGAAATAATTAAATCTCATTTTTCATTTGGTTCATATTCATAAAAATCTTTTCCGTTGTCTATATGTGAAAAAATAACTTTATATCCATTTTCTTTTAAAACTTTTACAAACTCACTTTTTTCTGTATCAAAAGGACATCAAATTACTTTATTTTTTGGAATTTTTAAAATCTTTATAAGTTCAATTATAGGTTCTTTTGGAGTATAAAATTCATTATTATTTTTTCTTTGCAAACCTAGTATATTTCTTATATTATAATTGTCTTTTTTTAATTCATTTTTTTTCATAAATTAATTGTCCCAAAAAAAAAAAAAAAAGCAAGTCATATTTAAAAAAACATATTTTTTCAGTAAGTTATTCTTGATAAAAAATACAATTTAAAAATTATTTTGGTATCCCTATAATTACTATCTTTTTTTATTTTATAACTTGAAAACAAATATAGATGCTGTACAGAAACAAATATTACAAAGCAATGATCTTAAAACTAGAATTACAATCTTTAGCAGAACAACAAAAAATAATTGATATTATTGAACCGATTGAACGTTTTAAGAGAAAAAATCAAAAATTATTAAATTTAATATTAAAACTTATACTAGAAAATTCCTAAAATATAATTGCAAATGACTTAGAATCAAACAAGTTAGAAATATATCAACAAAAAGAAGAAAAATTTACTGAGGGTTTTTACTCTAAAACAGCAGATATTGGAAATTTTAACAATAAAATAAAAAAACAACAATATTATTCAAATTTACCTTCAAGAGCAAAATTGAGAGTGCAAGAAAATACTTTATATATATCAAAATTGCTAGGCGAAAAAAAATTTTATTTTCAAATTCTAATAAGGATTTAATTATTTCAAATGGAATGTGGGAAATTAAGAGCAATTCAAAGTTTAAATTTTCCAATTTATCATTCTTCATATCTAATTTTTTTTATGATAAGAAAGAATTATTTTTAATAGGAACAACAATGATAGGTTTAAATGATGAAGGGCTCAAAAAAAAATGAAGTTAAAAAAGTTCATGATCTTGAAACTGAAAAATTATTTTAGTATGCTATCTATCTCATCAGATATTGATAGTATATTGGATATACTAATTGATAGAACAATAAAACTTTTAGTTAAATAAGTAGTAAAATTATTAATAAGAGGTTTTTAAATGTTAAAAAATAAGACTAATTTTATTAATAACTTAAAAATACAAGAGCAACTTAAAGTAGAGTTGCTTTTTCTTTATGAACGCTTTTCAAATAAAACTATTAATTTAATGAATAAGTTATCATTTGAAATACAAAATATCAAAAACAATATTAATCAATTCACAGATACTGATTTTTCATCAAATTTATACAATGAATTTAAATTAAAAGTTTTAATGAATCAAGATATTATTGAAAACAAAATAGAATCAATTGATGAAAACTTCAAAGAAATTGATTTAAAAAAGCTTGAACAGTTAATGAATGAAATCATTTACAAATTAAGTGAAAATTACATTTTAACTATTAAAAAATTAAAGCAATTTATATTAGCAACATATGAAATTGATTTTGAATCAATTGAAATCAATTTTTCTAAAAACAAAAATAGGTTTGAAGACTTTTCACATAAAAATATATTAGGCTCTAATTCAAACGTTGACTTCTGATCTTATGAAATACTGGGAATTAGTCTAAATGCTTCAGATATGCAAATAAAACAAGCTTATAAAACATTAGCGAAGAAGTATCATCCAGATAATAATAAAGACCCAGAAGCTGAAGAAATGATGAAACTAATAAATAAAGCATATAATATATTAAAAGGAAAAGAATAATGAAGAGTAAAATAAGAAAATTAAAATTGTCAATTGGTCTTTTATTAGCATTGGAAGCTTTAATTATATTATCAATGGTTATATTATCATTTAAATGATCATGATTAATCTTTTTAACAGCTGGAGTTGGATATATATTATTTGTATTACATAATTTAGTATTTGTAATTAGAAGAAAAGTTATTATAAAAAAATTTAATAATACAATTAAAGAAAATTTAATCTTTAAGTCATACATAGAAAAAAGAAATTATATTCATAACTTTTTAATATTTTATACATCATTTTTTATATTAGTATTTGTAA
This sequence comes from Mesoplasma coleopterae, assembly GCF_002804245.1. NCBI lineage: Bacteria > Bacillati > Mycoplasmatota > Mollicutes > Entomoplasmatales > Entomoplasmataceae > Mesoplasma > Mesoplasma coleopterae. The sequence goes on from NZ_CP024968.1 coordinate 359,812, forward strand.
CTATTGCAACAATAATATTTTTATTTGTAACTGATACAGATAATAGTATTGCCCTAGATTTATTAAGTCTAATTTCAGCTGCTTTAGTAATAGTTTCACCATTTTTAGGAGCATTCTATAAAAAGATAGCAAATATAACGCAAACTGAAGGTGATATGAAAACTGATGCACTTAGAAAAGATATTAAATATGTAATAACAGGTAATACAAGTTTAAATAAGGCAATTAATGATATAAATTTAAATACTAAAACAATTGAACTATTAAAAAATGAAAAAGATATCAATTCACAAAAAATAGTAAAAAGATTAAATAATCGTATTAATAATATTAATGAACAAATTTCATTATTTGAAGTATATTTATTATTTGAAGCTTTCTTAAAAGAAATTGATGAAAAGGCTAAAATTAAAGATTTTAAAAACAATATTTTAACTAAAAATAACTTATCAGATATAGTAGCTATTTTAAATAAATAAAAGAAGGGAAAAACTATTATGAGCAATAGAATGAATGAAAAAATTGAAATGTCAGAACAAGAAATTAAGTATAGAGATTTAAAAATTCAAAAATATGTAATAAAAGATATTTTGCAAAAAGTTGTGAAAGCTGGTTTTGACAAAACAAATCTTTATTTTGTTTCTCAAGAAGGTGAAGCAAGACAAGCATATAAATTTATGATGTTCACTAAAAAATGAGTAAGCTCTGTTATTAAAGATGTTGAGTTATTACCAATAAAAGAAAAATATAAAATTAAAGCTATAAAAAAACTAATAAAATTAGAAAACTTTGAAATAGTTAAAGAAAAAAGATTAAAAACATATGAGATAAATCAAAAATTTTTAGATTTAGTAATTCAAAAATTAATATCAAAGAATAAATTGATATCAATTAGAAAACTTAAGAAAAGACTTTTTATTTTAACTGATAATCGTAAGAAACAATATACCAATAATTTGAATGTTTTAAATACTATTAATTTTAAATCAGCACAAGACCAAAAGAAAAAGTATCAAAATTTATGAGATAAAGAATTAAACGAGTATTTAAAGGAAAGAGAAATAGCTTTAACTAGATTAAAAGACCCTAAGAGATATAATTTTTTAAATGATTATTATAAAAAAGACCCTAAAAATACATTATTAAAAGATTTTAAACCTGATAAAGAAAAATATGAGATATTTAAATTATTTATAAAAGGTGAAATCAATGTTTAGATATTTTGTTGAAATTAAAAAAGATAATAATTTTATTATTAATAATAACGATGTGCATCATATAAAAAATGTTGTAAAACTTAAAAATAATGAAATTATTGAATGTGTTTATGAAAAAGAAGTTTATCAAACAAAGATTATTGATTTAACTATTGAAAATCATGTAATCGTTGAAATTATTAATAAATTAGAAACAACAATAAGCAATGTTAAAAAAGTTTTAATAGCTGGAGTTTTAAGAGAACAAAAATGAGATTATTTATTGCAAAAATCAACTGAACTTGGAGTTGATGAGATCATTCCTGTTATTTTTAAGCGTAATGTAGTAAAAATTGATGAAAAAAAGATTGATCAAAAACTTCAAAGATGACAAGCAATTTGTGATACAGCTGCTAAACAAGCAAAAAGAACAACAATTCCTGTTGTTAATAATTTAATAACTAATCTAAAAGATTTAAAAAACAATTTATGTGATTTAAATCTTGTGGCTTGAGAAGAAGAAAAAAGTATTGAACTTAAAACATATTTATCACAAGACTTTAATTCAATTAGTTTTATTATTGGGTGTGAAGGTGGAATTGATGTTAGCGAAATTAAAATTTTGCATGAAATAGGTTTTAAAAATGTTAGTTTAGGAACTAATATATTAAGAGCAGAAACTGCTCCAACTTATATTTTAAGTAGCTTAATTTATGAAAATAAATAATCTTAGTATTTAAAATAAGGACCAATAAGTATATAATTAAAACGTGTCTGGCACCGCCTTTCCTTAATTATCAATTATATTTTAGCCAGACACATCACCCTAACCGGTGATTTTTTTATATAATTAATAAAATGTGAGGTAAATATTATGTTTCAATTATTAAAAGAATATATTAATCAAAATAACAAAAAAGATAAAAGCAAATTAAATGAAATAAACGATATAAAACCATATTTTACAAGCGGTTCAGGGATTAGTAGCCCTTCATTTTCAAAAGATTTAAATGAGGCTATTATTTATATTAGTAATCATAAAACTTCAAATATTAATAATAAGTATGAAGATATAGTAGGAATCAAACAAATAAAATATTTTGGTAGAGCAAATGATTGAAAAATTGATCAAGAAATTTATAAGCCCACATCAAAAAATAAAGTAATGGAACTAGCATTTCAAAAAGAAAAAAAATTTAAATTGCATGTTTTTATAAAAAATAAACCTTCGCATTTTGTTTATTTAGGAGAATATTACATTAATAATAAAATGTGAATATCTGATCTGCAAAATATGCAGTATCAATTACTTCCTCATTTTGAAAGCAAAAAAAGAGATAATTATTTAAGAAGCTTAGCAATGAATGATAAAAGCAATATAAAAAGTCATAAAGCAATAATTGTAAAAGAAAATTTAGCACAGGATGATACTTCTGAACTAGTTGAAATATTAAGAGAAATTAAATATGCAGCTAATTATAATAAAAAAACATTTATAAATAATTCTTCGAAAACTTATGATGACGCAATAGACAAAATTCAGAAGTATAATTTAATACATGAAGAACAAATAAGAACATTTAGCAAATCTTTTGAAAACAATAAAAATTTTATTGTTAAAGAAGGTAAATTCTCAGATTTAGTTATAAAAGATTTTTCAAAGAAAAAAATTGATATTTATGAATTTAAGACTGTTCATGACAAAAATATAATTGGACAATTAACAAAATCAGTAGGTCAATTATATTTTTATGAATATTTGTTAAGAAAAGATTCAGATTTTTATGAAGAAGAATATAAAGTTACTAAAAATATAGTTATGATTGAAGTTGAAAAAAATATAACTGATTCAAATTTCAATACAGTCAATAATTTTGTTGTAAATAATTCAGAAATGAATATAGAATGGAAGGAAGCATATTAATGAATAAAAAAGTCACTTTAATTTTAATTGCAGGTGGAACTGCCTCAGGTAAAACAACAGTTGCTGATAGAATAGCTAATGAAATTTTAAAAGGAAAATCAGTTGCTCATATTTCAATGGATAATTACTATAAGGATTTTGGAGAATTAACTTTAGAAGAAAGAAGAAAAATAAATTTTGATCATCCAAATAGTGTTGATAGTGAGTTACTTTTAAACGATTTACAAGCTTTAAAAGATTATCAACCAATTAAAGTTCCAGTTTATGATTTTAAAACTTCTTCAAGAACTAAAGAAACAATTACAGTTAAACCAAGTGATGTTGTAATTCTTGATGGTATTTTTGCATTAGCAATCAAAGAAATTAGAAAACTTGGAGATATCAAAATATTTATTAAAACTGCTAATGATTTGAGATTTATTAGACGTTTACAAAGAGATGTAAATGAAAGAGGCAGAACTTTAGAAAGCGTTATTGATCAATACTTAAATGAAGTTAAGCCAATGCATGACGCATTTATTGGACCAAGTATTGAATATGCTGATTTAATTATTCCTTATAAAGAAGGAAATGAAGTTGCCGTTGATTTAGTAGCAACTAAAATATTAACTTTGTTATCTTAAAAAGCCATTTGGCTTTTTTATTTTATGATGCATAAAAATTCCAGTTTGTCAATGTCAATAGTTTTTTTGATTGAATTTAAATTAATAAGTGGTACATTCATAGTTGTTAGGATGGAAATAAAATGAATTTTGATTTTTTAAAAAAATTACCAGAACACAAAGAAAAGGAACTTCTTATAGAAAATATAACTGCTATTGAAAAGAATTTGGTTGATGATAAAGTAAAACATAGAATTAGAAATACGATGGAAATATTTTTCAAGACTTTTATACTAAATAAAAAGTTTAACAAATTAAAAGAACATATTTTAATTGATTTTGTAAAAAGTATTGAAAAGAAAATAGATCACTCTGATTTTCAAGAATTGGAATTAACAGTTATTTATTTATGAAGATTAGGCAACCAAAATACTCATAGCAATAAAGTTGATATTTATAATTTTGACAGATCTTTAACAGATAATATTGCAGCGTTTAGAAGACTTCATTATTTAATTTCATTTCTAATGCACAAACATTTAGGTATTATATTTAATTTAAAATCTTTTGATGATTCAGTCTATTTAAGAGATTATATGACCGTTGATTCTAAAGTTTTTAATAATGATATTATTTTTGAAAATGAAAATTTAGTTAAAACTTTTAGTGTAAGTAACATAGGTATTGAATTATTTAAAATATTAGAAAATAAAAGTTCAATATTAATTGATTCAACATTCACAAAAACAATTAGAAAAATACAATTAGTTTTAAAAAACATTCTAAACTCAGGTAATAATAAAGCTCCATATTCATTAGGTACTATTGGAATTGCAATAAATGAGCATGCAGATACGTATTTAGTTAATGGAAAGATGAGACTTCTTTTATATTTCTTTTCCTTAAAATCTTTAAGAAGTGAAATAAAAGAAAGAGAAATGCAAGAATTAAAGTACTCAAAAAATATATCAACCATTTTCGAACCATCATTTGAAAATATTGAATATTTTAAATCTGAAAATAATTTAGATGCGGTTAAAAGACAAGTTGATGACATAAATTTAATATTAAGTTCTCAACATACATCCTGAAGAAGTCTATGTGAAGATTTGAAAACACAAGAAATTTTTGAAATTTATGAATGCGTAAAGAATTTTATTTTTGAATTAACAGACGAAGAATTTTCAAATTTTGTTCTTGGCTTATTTGAATATAGTCAAATTTTTATGATTAACTTTAACAAAGATAAAATAAATAAAAATATTATTTCCAATTTCTTACAAGAAAATGATGATGTGATATTTCCAATACAGATTTTAAGAGGTGCTTTTAAAAATGATAGTAAAACTGATAGTGATTTATTAAAAAGTAGCTATATTAAAAAAGAAAAAAATACTAAACAACTTGTTGCAGATGATTACATTATGAGAAATAGAGGTAATTGAATTGATTTATTTAAAATGCAAAATAAATATTTAATTGATCCTGTTATTGAATGTTTAGTTAATGATAAAGATGAAACCTATGCTTGATTATTCAGATATAAATATAATAATAAAGTATATCTTTTCTTTATGTTAACAAGAAATGAAAATAAAGAATGCTATTTTGATTTTGAAGTATTTAATGAAATAGTTAATGAATATAAAGAAAGGTACAACGAAAATTTAGATTTTATTCCTTACTTAGGTTTTTTCTCCAAAATTGCATTAAATAGTTTTGAAACGGATATTGAATATATTAATTTTCGCTTTATAGAGCCAAAAGACTTTTGACAAGCATATTATAAAGAACCTGAATGTATAGATATCAAAAAAGCTTTAATAAAGACTAACTTTATTAAGGAAGGAAAAACTACACATATTGGTGAAATTACACCAATATTAAAAGTTGATGAAAAATCAAATTTGTTAATAACAGAAAATGATTTAGTAAAAGCAACTAGTTCAGTTTATAGGGTCAAATTTAAATACTAAAAAGGAGTACGATTACATGAATAAAATAACAACATGTCTACATATACATAAGACAATAAAAATCTGCAAAGCAGGCACAATTAGAGATAGAATAAAGGATAATATAATTTATCTGGCTTGTGATAGACTAGTGATAACTAATGAGTGCATGGAATGTGAAAAGATTTTTAATTGAGCATGAGTTGATGATGATAATGTAAAAAACTTTTACAAGGAAAAACAATATAATTGAATGAAAGAGGACAAGTAATATGAAATTAAAATTCAATAGTACAATAGATAATAAAATGAGCATGGTAAGACATAATTTTAAAAGTGAATTAGATACTTTTTTCAGAGTTTATCGTGATGAATATATTTATAATGAATATGAAGGAATTGAAAATGAGAAAGAATTTTTAAAATCAGGTAGTCTTAAATTAGTTTTCGAAAACATAGAACAAGATTTTGAGTTATTCTTTTTAAATGAAGTAGATTATTTATCAGATGATGATCTTTTTAAAACTATACAAAGAGATATTTCAAGTGATTTTAAGCATTTTAAAAATAAAAATATGCAAGAGGTTAAGTGGTTTAATCACGTATTAAAGCACATCGATAATTATGCTGAAAATAATCATTCACCGAAATTAATATTTAATTTCAATTATTTAAATAAACTACCTAATAAATTTTTTACAAAGTTTATAAATAAGCAAGTAAGAGAACTTGAAATATTATTTAGTGATATGTTTAATAAAAAAGTTGAAGTTCAGATAAGATTATTGGGTTTTATAGAACTAAATAACAAAATAATGCAGTATATATCAGAAGAAGGTGTTTATGGTAGAACAGCTTTAGAATATTTAAAAACAAGTGAAACAGCAAGTGGCTCAGTTTTAGAGTTTGGAGATTCAAGTGAAGGCGTAATTACTAGATTAGCTGTTGTTAAAGCTTCAAGTTTAAAGAAAATTTATAAGTCATTAGAAGAAAAATATGATTTAAATAGCTTATTTTCTTGAAATGTAAGAGAATACTTTAGGGACAATAAAGTGGATAACAAAATAAAAAATACTTTAGAAAATAAACCTAATGATTTCTTTACTTTTAATAATGGTTTGACAATAATTGGTGAAAACATTGAAAGAGATGGCACAAATATTAAAATTGATAAAATGTGTATTTTGAATGGTGCTCAAACAACAACGCTTATAAGCACAATCGATGATGATAAACTTGAAAATGTAGGAGTTTTTGCAAAAATAATTGATATTAGTTCATTTAAAAACGATGAAGAAAAACAAGAATATATTTCTTCATTGTCTCAGGCTTCAAATAATCAAAAACCGGTTAAAACTCAAGACCTTCTTTCTCAAGAACAAAAAATAAAAGAATACATTAAAGGGTTTAACTCAAAAGTATCTGGTAATGATGAATTAAAAGTTATATTTAAAAGTAAAAAAGGCTCAATAGTTCAAAAGAATAAAGAAGTTAAAATATTAACTATTGAAAGTTTCTTAAAAAATGCACTGTGATCAGTTTGCTTACAACCGGGATTAGCGAGAAGCGGTTTTGGGGATTTCTTAAATAAAGATCAAGCTGCGTCAAAAACCTTTGAAAAAGTATTTAGTATTTTTGATTTGTTAGATAATAAAAAAGAAAGCAATTTATTATTAATTAAAGATATTTTAGAGATGGATTCAATGTTTAATTCAACTAAAGCTAAAATGGTTAGGGAATTTAAATCAAGAATTGAACCAAATTCTACTGAAAGAATTAAGCAAAATAATTTATTTAATATAGAAATTCTTAATAACGCCAAACTTTTTATTCAATCAACTATTTTTTATTTGTGAATTTATTTAAAATCTCCTGAAATAGAAAATCAAGTTTTGGATATAAACAAAATGGAGCAACTGTTTTCTTTTTATAAAAAAAATAAAATTTTAGATGGTATTTTTAACAAAAACAGAATTGTTGAAAATGATCTTGAAATTCGTTTTGATGCTTTTATAAATGCTATTTTTACTAAAATTGTAGATATTATTAAAGAAACTAAAGATGTTAGTGTTTCTGTAACAAACTTCACAAAAACACAGTCATCATTTAAAGCATTCATTAAAGAATTTGTAAATGAAATAAAGGCAGAGCCTGAAATTTTGGAAAAATGTAATTTATTGTTTAATTTATAATTAAAAAAGCATAGTAAACATGCTTTTTTTGCATATTAAAAGACAAAAAATGCTTATTAATTTATAATTAATATATTATGAGACTTTATGTGTAGAGGGAGAATACATGGCAAAAGAAGTAAAATATGATGAATCGGCCATTCAGGTCCTTGAAGGTTTAGAAGCAGTTAGAAAACGTCCAGGGATGTATATTGGTTCAACTGATGTTAGAGGATTACACCACTTAGTATGAGAAATTGTAGATAACTCAATCGATGAAGCTTTAGCTGGATACTGTACAGAGATTAATGTAACTTTAGAAAAAAATGGAAGTGTAACTGTTGCTGATAATGGACGTGGAGTTCCAATTGGAATGCACTCAACAGGAAGACCAACACCTGAAGTTATTTTTAGTGTACTTCATGCTGGAGGAAAATTTGGTGGAAGTGGTTATAAAACATCAGGAGGACTTCATGGGGTTGGGTCATCTGTTGTTAATGCTTTATCTAAAAAATTTAATGTAACAATTTATCGTGATAAAAAAGTTAATGAAATTGAATTTACTAATGGAGGAAAATTAAATATTCCTTTAACAGAAGTTGGAACAACTAACAAAACTGGTACTGTTGTTAACTTTTTACCAGATGATTCAATTTTTAATACTACAAAATTTAACTTCACAACAATTAGTGAAAGATTAAAAGAATCAGCATTACTAAACTCAGGTTTAAAAATAACTATATCTGATAAAGTTAATGATAAGTTTGTTGAATATCAATTTGAAAATGGTTTAGTAGAGTTTGTTAAAGAATTATCAAGTGAATTTACTCATATTACTGATCCTGTTGTTATTACTGGAGAATCAAAAAGAATTGCTTCAGAAATTTGTATTCAATATACAGAAGATTTTAATGAAACTATTTTAGGTTTTGCTAATAATGTTAAAACTGGAGATGGTGGAACACATATTACAGGTTTTAAAACTGGATTAGTTAGAGCAATTAATGATTATGCTAAAAATAATAAAATCTTAAAGGATAAAGATCCAAGATTAGATTCAAATGATTTAAGAGAAGGATTAGTAGCTATTGTTACTGTTAAAATTCCTGAAGACTTAATTGAGTATGAAGGCCAAACTAAAGGTAAGTTAGGAACACCAGATGCTAAAACTGCTGTTGAACAAGTTACTTATGACTTTATGAACTTCTGATTAATTGAAAATAAAGTACCAGCTACAAAAATTATTGAAAAAGCAATGTTGGCAAGAAGAGCAAGAGAAGAAGCTCGTAAAGCAAGACAAGCAATTCGTGATTCAAAAGGTAAAAAAACAACAAGAGCAATGTTAGGTAAATTAACACCAGCTCAAGGAAGAAAAAAAGAAATTAATGAATTATATCTTGTTGAAGGGGATTCAGCTGGAGGAAGTGCAAAATCTGGAAGAGATCGTACTTTCCAAGCTATTCTACCTTTAAGAGGAAAAGTTATTAACTCTGAAAAAGCTAAATTAACAGAATTAATGAAAAATGAAGAAATTCAAACAATCATTACTGCAATTGGTGCTGGAATTGGTCAAGACTTTGATGTCAGTGATATTAATTATGGAAAAGTTATTATTATGACCGATGCTGATACTGATGGAGCACATATTCAAACCTTATTATTAACTTTCTTTTACAGATATATGAAAGACTTAATTATTAATAAACATGTATTTATTGCATTACCACCATTATATAAATTAACTTTTGCAGATCGTAAATTTATTTACTTATGAGATGAACAAGAATTAGCTGATTTTGCTAAAACAGCTACTAAAAAATATGAAATCCAACGTTATAAAGGACTTGGAGAAATGAATGCTGATCAATTATGAGAAACAACAATGAATCCTGCACAACGTAAATTAATTGTTGTAACTATTGAAGATGCATTAATGGCAGAAAAATCATTCAGAACTTTAATGGGTGAAGATGCTGAAAAACGTAAAGTATGAATTCAAGAAAATGTTAAATTTACATTAGAAGATAATGATGATGCAATCATCTTAAATGAAAAACAAGAAAATAACTAGAAAGGAGAAATATACATGGCAAAAAAAATAGATAATTCAAATATTGAATCTGAAAAAGGAATAATTAGTTATGCTTTAGAAGACTTAATGGGTGAACGTTTTGGTAGATATGCTAAATACATTATTCAAGAACGTGCATTACCAGATGCTAGAGATGGTTTAAAACCAGTTCAAAGACGTATTTTATATGCAATGAATGAATTAAACCTAACTTATGATAAACCATATAAAAAATCAGCTAGAGTAGTTGGAGAAGTTATTGGTAAGTACCACCCACATGGTGATACATCAATTTATGATGCAATGGTTCGTATGAGTCAATGATGAAAATTAGGAATGCCTTTAATTGATATGCAAGGTAATAATGGATCTATTGATGGTGATAGTGCAGCTGCTATGCGTTATACTGAAACTCGTTTAGCGAAAATTAGTGATTTAATGTTAGATGATTTAAATAAAAATACAGTTAAGTTTGCACCTAACTTTGATGATAGTGAAAAAGAACCAACTGTTTTACCAAGTTATTTCCCTAACATTCTAGTTAATGGATCAACAGGGATTGCTGCTGGTTATGCTACAAATATGCCTCCACACAACCTTGGAGAAATTATTGATGCAACAATTAAAATAATTAGAACTCCAAATACTAGAATAGATACTATTTTAGAAATTGTTAAAGGACCAGATTTTCCAACTGGAGGAACTGTTCAAGGACGTAATGGAATTAAAGATGCATTTACAACAGGTAAAGGTAAAGTTATTGTTAATTCAAAATGACATGAAGAAGATAATAATATCATTATTGATGAAATCCCTTATGAAGTTGTTAAACAAGATTTAGTTAAAAAAATTGGTGATGTGATTGATGCTAATCCTGGTTTAGGAATCTTAGAAGTAAGAGATGAAACTGATCGAAATGGATTAAGAATTGCAATTGATTTAAGTGATAAAGCTAATTTAGATACAGTTAGAAAATTTTTATTTAAATCAACTCCATTAAGTATTTCATATAACTATAACAATGTGGCTATTGTTGATTTACAACCTAAACAATTAGGAATTATTGAATTAATTCATGCATATATTGCTCACTATAAAGAAGTATTTACATTTAGAACTCAATTTGATTTAAATAAAGCTGAAAAACGTTTAGAAATTATTTTAGGTTTAATTAAAGCAATGAGTATTTTAGATCAAGTTATTTCAGTAATTAGAAGTTCAACAAATAGAAGTGATGCTATTGAAAACTTAGTTTCAAAATTTGTATTCTCTCAACCTCAAGCAGCAGCTATTGTTGATATGAGACTATATCGTTTAACTTCAACTGATGTTGTTAAATTGCAAAACGAAAAAGAAGAATTAGATGTAAACATTGCTAAATTAAAAGCTATTTTAAATAGTGAAGAAGTAATGGATAATGAAATTATTAATCGTTTACGAGAAGTTAAAAAACAATTCCCAACTCCAAGAAGATCAACTGTTGAAGATAGCATTGAAAACTTAGATGTTGAGCAAAAAGAAGTATTAGTTGAACATGAATATAACTTATGAATTTCAAAAGATGGTTATTTAAAAGCTATTGAATCAAAATTAATTAGTAAAAATGATCCAGCTGTATTTGGTAGAAAACCAAACGATATGTGAATTGCTGCTGGAGAAGTAAGTAACTTACAACATTTAATCTTAATCACAAATAAAGGAACATACTATTCAATTCCTTTATATAAACTACCAATGAGTAAATGAAGAGACATGGGAGTTCATGTTAACACTATTGCTACAATGGATCCTAGTGAACATATTGTTAGTGCATTTGTAGTTAAAGATTTTGCTGAAGCTTTACAACAAATCTTAATTACAAGTAAAAATGGAAACATTAAACGTATACCAGTTAAAGATTTAGAAACAAAAATCTTTACACGTGCATTTAGAATTATGAAATTAGATGCAGCTGATGAAATCGTTAGTGCTAGTCTAATTACTTCAAAAACTAGAACTTGTGGAATTATTACAAGAAATGGTTATGGGGTAAGATACCATATTGAAGATATTCCAGTTCAAGGAACTAATTCAAAAGGAGTTAAAGCAGCTAATCTAAAAGAAGATTACATAGTTGCTGGTTTAGGATTAACAAGTGAAGATACTATTATGTATCTAACTGAAAAAGATGGAGTTAAAAAATTCAGAAATGAAGATTTACCAATCTATATTAGACCAAAACGTGGAGTAAGAGTATTACCAGAACGTAAACGTGGAACTGAATACATTACATTTGTATTTAACTTTAATGCAAACGAAGAAAACATTATTAAAGCAATTGATACTCAAGATATGTATCAAGAAGTTAATGTAAACAAATATCGTCATATTGAATTAACTAGTGTAACTGGTGATTTTGATATTAAAGATGTTGCATTTGCTAGTTTAAGTGAAATTAATAAGGTTAAACCAAATGATATGCCCCCAGGTGCTTTAAATGCTGATGATGATGCTGAAGGATATGTGTCTAAAGAAGAAATTAGAGCACGTCAAGAAGCTAACAAAGGTAAAGTGTCAGCTAAAGTAGTAGTAAGCAAAAATGTTAAAGAAGAAAGTGAAAAACGTATTCAATCATTAACTGGTGGTTTAAGTGATTTACTAGGAGATATTTCTTCAGTATTGGGAACTCCAAGCAAACCAAAACCTAAAAAAGAAGTTAAAGATGAATTTCAATTAAATTTAATTGATTTATTGGAGGAATAATATGCAATATAATAATAAAGAAATAAGAATGTTGCCTTCTAATCCAAGGTACACTGTTATGGAAGAAATAGATTTTAAAGATTTATATTTTTCAAAATACTCAATTATTGAAACTGCAAAAGAATTATTAAAATATGAAGGTGATTTTTCAGAATTACTTGATTTAATAAAAGCCATTAAAGAAAATGGTTTTATATCGTTAAATGACAATATACTTTTACATTTAGATAATAAACAGGAAAATTATTATGTATTAGAGGGAAATAGAAGGATTTTAGCTATAAATTTAATAAAGAAAAATTTAATAATAGATGAATTAATAGAAGACACACCAAATTTTGAAAATACAGATAAAAATGAATGATTAAAAAATATAAAAGAAATAAAAAAAACAATTAGTGAATTTGGAAACCTTGATATAGAACATGAATGATTTAAAGACGTGACAAGTTTTTCAAGTGAGTTTATTTGAAAATCAATATACACAAAGCACATAGGTGAACAAATTGGTAAAAGAGAATGGTCAAGAGCTAAATATTTTGATGATTTACTTAAAAAATATCTAAACTTTTTAAAAACAGATTCAAAAGAAATAGCAATTAAAAGGATAAGTAATTTATTCGGTAAAAAAGAAAGCATTATAAAGCAAGATATTAAAAGTTCGATTTGAATAATTAAGTCAATCGAAATGTATAATTCGACAAATGAAAATAAAATAGATTATAGGCAAATGGAAGTTTCTGGGTATGAACTTGTTTTAAGTCAAAAATTAAATTTAATGAGCGAGGAAAAAACCATAAGAAATATATTAGGCGTCGAAATAGATACAGATAAAATAGAATTAAGTTTTAAAATTAAAAATTATGAATCAATTTTATCTTTTTTAATACAAAAATCAATAGAAAAAAAAATAACAACAAGAGGTATAAAGCCTGAGATTTTTGATGAGTTAGGTGATTTACTAGGACAATCTATTTATAATAAAAAAACCCTAGATTATAAGATGAGACAACTATCTAAAATAAATGATGAAAATTTGTCAGTTATTGAAAAGTCAGAAAAAAACTTTTTAATCAATATAAAGTCTGAAGATCTTAAACCCAATAGTTTTGAAATAAATAAATGAGATAGTAAATTTGTACAAAGTATCAAAAGAATGATGAGTACAGAGTTAAAAACAATTAAAAATTTGAAAAATTATAATGAAAATGAGTACCCCATTACAAATATTTCTTTAGTAGTTAGAAATGTTATTGATTTATTAATATTAGAGTTTTTTTATAGAATTGGAAATTATTTGGATGAGATACCAAATTATAAAAATATATTTAATGAAAAAACTATAAAAGATATCAAAGAATTTCATAATAATTACAATTTTTCAGAAAAGCATGAAGTAAATGACCTGACTGCACATATAACTAATTTAGTTCAGTCTAAAGGAACATCGTTTGGATTACAGGACTCTTTGGTAGAAATAGTTATTTTCAAGTATAAAGATAGATTAAAAGAACTTGAAATAGATATAACTAGTGATGAATTCACAACAACTCTTTCAAAAATTCTTAGTTACAAGAGATATGAAGAGAACAATAAGCAAAACGGCTTTAAATTATTGAATGACTTAGTTCATAAACCTTATATGGGCTACGAAATAATAGAGAACAGAGAATATGTCAAAATAGATAATATAAATGAAATGTTTAGTACGATAAAATTTTTATTAAAAATATTAAAGATTTGAGAAGAAAAAAAATAGAATAGGTTTTTTATGAATGAGAAAGACATAAAATATAATTTGTATGATGAAAATTTTGAAATAGTTAAAGAAGAATATTTGAATTATTCAGAAACTTGAAAAAATAAATCAAGAATTTGAGGAGATCAGACACATAGATTGTGTTCATATGTTGCAATGTTTCCTCCTTCTTTAGCAAATTTTTTTATAACTAAATATACAAATGAGAATGATGTAATTTTAGATACTTTTTCAGGTAGGGGTACAACGATATTAGAATCAAGGTTGATGAACAGAAAAGCCTATGCTAATGATTTAAACCCTTTCGCATTTGTTCTTTCAAAATCTAAGACAAAATCTTTTAATACTCAAGAAATTTTTAAAAGAGTTGATCAATTAGAAAGAAGATATCAAAATTACAATAAAAAAACTTTAAAACTAGAAAAAGATTTGCAAATTTATTTTAGTGACAAAAATTTAAAACAAATAACATTTTTGAAATATGAATTAGGAAAAAAATGAAAAGATCTTGACGATATTGATAACTTCATATTAGCAATTTTTTTAGGTATACTACATGGACCTATGAAAAAAAATGGGGATTCTATTTATTTATCATTAAGTATGAGCAACCATACATCGATGTCAAAAAAATATGTTCAAAAATATGCTCAAGATAATAATCTTAAAAAACCAAGTTTTAATATTTTTGATAAAGTGAAAAATAGAGCAGAAAAAATAATTATAAATTCTAAATATGAAAAAAATGAAGCTTGTGTTAAATATGGAAATGCATTGGAGGTTGATAAAATATTTCCTAATTTAAATCCTAAATTAGTTATAACTTCACCGCCGTATTTGAACATAATAAATTACACTAATCAAAATTGATTAAAAATGTGAGTTCTTGGATATGACAATAGACATGATAATAAAGAAATAGGTTTGGACGATAGCCATAATCTGCTCAATTATAAGAATTTTATGTCAAAGTATTTATGAAAAATTTCTAAAATCATCAGTAAAGAAGGCAAAATAGTTTTAGTTATTGGAGATGTTTTTCAAAATGGTAAAAATTATTCATTTGAAGATATATGAAAAGAAATAAGGAAAGATTTTTTAGATTTATATTTAAAAGAAATATATGTTGATAAAATTGAGCAAAATTATAAATCAACAAATTCTATGGGGTCAAAAGCAGGTAAAGCAACAAAAGTTGAAAAAATTTATGTTTTTGAAAAAATCGATAAATTAAAGTTTAAAGATTAATTAAATTTAAATAATTTAACAGATATATAATATTGGAGATTTAAAGTGAGCGAAAAACTATTTACAAATAAAGATGAACAAAAATTATTAGAAGAAATAAATAATGAGATATTAACTTCTAATGAAGTTTATTTAATTTATCCTTTTATATCTAAAAGTATCCTTAATAAAATAGCTCCAACTTTTGAATTCTGTGCAAAAAACAATATTCAAATTAAAATTATCTCAACAACATTTGATGATCTAGCTCAATATAATAATTTAAATGAACTTAAACTATTAGCTGATAAGTATTCCAATATTAAAATTAAAATAGAAGATAACTTAGAAAGAACTAGTGAAAGAATTCACATTAAAGCTTCAATCTTTAAAAGAAATGAAAAATTATCAACAGCAATTATTGGTTCTTCTAATTTAACTGTTAAAGGAATGATTTCTGGAAGAGAATGAAACATTAAATTAACAGAACAAAATAATAAAGAATTAATAAATAAAATGATTAATGAATTTGATAATTTATGAAATGAAGATTTTGTTGATTTTTCAGATGAATTTCAAAGAGAATTATTAATTCAAAAGATTAAAGAAAATCAACAAGCAGTGGTTCAATCAAAAATAGAATTATTATCAGATAACTTAACTAAAAAATACTTATATAAATTTCAAAAAGAGATTATTGATAAACTAAGTTATCGAAGACATATTAATAAAAATAAGAACTTAGTAATTATGGCCACAGGAACAGGTAAAACACTAGTTTCTGCATTTGATTACAAAAGACAAACAGAACAAGCTAAAAAGGACCTTAAAATCCTGTTTTTAGCACATCAAAGAGAAATAGTTGACCAAGCAATCAAAACTTATCGCCATGTGTTAGAAAATAATCAATTTGGTGAAGTTATGTATGATGGAAGTATTAATAGTGATAAACCAACTCACTTATTTGCAACAATTCAAACTTTATCTACAAGATTAGATAAATTTAAACCAGATGATTTTGACATTATTGTATATGATGAAGCTCATCATATTGCAGCAAATACTTTTGATAAAGTATTTAACTATTTTAAACCTCAACAAATTTTAGGTTTAACAGCAACTCCAGAAAGAGAAGACAATAAAGATATCAAAGCATATTTTGATGATGAATATGCTACTGAATTAAGACTATGAGATGCTATTGATCAAAAACTATTATGTCCATTTGATTATTATTGTATAGATGATACTAATACTAATTTACAAGGAGTTGATTTAAACTCTGATAAAGATATTTTTAAAATAGTTAACACTGATTCTAGAAATGAATTATTATTTGAAACAATAAAAAAATATTTAGGTGTTTATGCAAGACCAACAGCATTAATTTTTTGTGTTACTGTTCAACATGCTATTAATATATCAAATTATTTAAAATCAAAAAATTTAAAAGCAGAAGCTTTAACTTCACAAAACACAAAAGATCGAAAAAGAATCTTACATGAATTTAGTACGGGAAGAATTAACTATTTATGTGTTGTTAATATCTTTAATGAGGGAGTAGATATTCCTGAAATTAATACTATTATTTTATTAAGACCAACTAATTCTAAAACCGTATACTTACAACAACTAGGTAGAGGTTTAAGAAAAACTGAACTTAAAAATAAACTGGAAGTATATGATTTAATTTCTAATATAGATAATAAATACGATATTACTTTAGGAATTAGAAATTTATTTAATCCAGCTATTAGAAGTAGTAAGTCAATTAGTGCTAAAGAAGGTTTACCTTATAATTGCACAATTAACTTAGAAAAGCATACTGAAGAAATTATTATTAATAGTATGAAGAGTTGATATTTAAATAAAAACTCAATGAAATCATATATTGTTGAATATTATGAAAGATTTAAAGAAAAAGCACTTAATAATATGTTGAAAGATTATGATTTAACTTTAATTGATTTTTATAATAACTTAGATAACTTATTTATGCCAATTGCTAAACAAATTAATAAGTTTAAAGATAATGAAAATAATACAAATAGAAATAAGAACATTTTAAAACAGTTTTTATTTTTAAATAACCATAAAATCATTAATTATTTTTATAAGCGCTTAACAAAGCAATTACTAAGCAATGAAATTAATTTAGACTTAGATAACTTATTAATTACTTCATGTTTATATGAAATAACTAGTATGGAAAAATTTTTAAATGTTTATCCTAACTATTTAGAAATTAATGATTTAGTTGAAAATTTTATTGTTGAGCATAAAGTGATTGTTGAAGAGTTAGTAATGATTCTTAAATACAAATTAGATAATGAAACTTTAATTTTTGAAAACGAGTATGAAACAGGATTGAATGTAAGTTCAACATATACTGTAAAGCAAGTTTTATCTTTAGTTAATCGTACTAACTTTTTACATTATCGAACTGAAATGAAAGTTTTGACATTTCAAGCAGGCTTTTTAACTTTTGATAATTCAAAACAAATTATTTTAGCTGATGAAGAAAGCAAGAACTATGGTAAAAAGACTAAACATGATGATATTAATAATTTATTTTATTGATCATTACCTGAAAAAATGACGATTAAAAATAAAATAATTAAAGATTTTGAGAATGAAAATATTAAAAAATACTTATTTATTCAAGACAGGCAAAATGTAAAGAAAAAGAATTTATATTTAAAATTATACAAATTTACAGGTATAGGAAAATTTGAAGAAATGTTAATTGATGATTTCCTTACAGCAAAATTTAAGTTAAAATAAACTAAATTAAAGTATTAAAGGCGGAAACAAATAATGGAAAATATAAATTACAAAAAAGCAAAGAAACAAATTAGAAAATATAAGTATACTTTTTTAAAAGTTTTAGGAACAATTATCTTATTTCCTATAGTATTTATTGTTAGTGCCATACTATCAAAATTCTTTACTCCATACTTATTCAAGTATCCAAGAGTAGGAATTGATGAAAACGGACAAGAAGTTAATAATTTAAATCATTATTTGGCAGACATCAAAGAAAAGAAACTAAAAAACTGAGAACTATCAAAAGATCAAATTGAAGAATTTGAAATAGGTCCAGATGAAGCAAAAATCAGTTGCTTAATTTTGAGAAATAATTCAAATAAATGAGTTGTTGCATTACATGGATTTAAAAGAAATAAATACATGGGTGTAAGAAATGCAATTCAATTTTATAAAAAAGGATATAATGTAATATCATTTGATGCTTATGCTCATGGTAAAACATATGGTAAATATTCTGATTTAGGAGTTACTAATTCAAAGGTATTAAATGAAGTGATTAACTGAGTTAAGAATAATAATCATGTTGATGAGATAGGTGTTATTGGTGTAAGCATGGGAGCAGCAACAGCTGTTTATTGAGCACAGCAATATTATCAAGTAAATAAAATCGATTGATTAATTTCAGATTGTGCATTAACTCAACCAGTAGAACAAATTAGATTTTTCCTTAAAAAATATTTTAAGTGACTGCCTTGGTGAATTGCATCTTTTAAAATTAATTGATTTTTTAAGAAGTATTCTAAAACTAATTTAAAAGATATGAATTTACAAAAGAATTTAAATTCATTTAGAGATTTGCCTGTTTTATTTATTCATGGTAAGTTAGACTCATTCATTGACTACAATAACTCAATAATAATGTATTGTGAAAAATCAAAGGATTCTGATAATACTAAAATTAAAATATTTGACGATTCAGAGCACAGCAGTTCAATAGTTGATCATCAAGAAGAATATGTATTAATAACAATTGATTTTGTAAGAGAAACAATGAAAAAAAGTTTAACTAAAGAATTGGAAGCTAAACTTTTTGAATAACATATTAAAGAATAATTTATTGAAAATAATAAAGATAATAAATAACTTGTAAAAGTTATAAAAACTGATGTAGCTAAATTAAAAGTTGAAGTTGAAAAACTAAATTTGGATAAAAAAATATGAAGACAAAAATAAGCAAAAAAACTAGAAGTTTATAGCTTCTAGATTTTTTAATTACTCAGATATTAAAGAATTAACTTTGTCTGAAATATCTTTTCACGCATTTTTTTGATTCATTAACTGTTCTCTACCAAGTGAAGTTATCTTATAACATTTTCTCATTGGTCCACTTGATGATTCTTCAAAGAAGTGTTCACAAAATCCTTTATCAACTAATTTCTTAAATATTGCATAAGTTGTTGATTCATTGGTTTCAACAACTTCATTAAGTTTTTTATTTAATTCATAAGCATAGAAGGTTTTTTGCGATAGAAAGTTAAGCACCAACATTTCCAATATACCTTTTTTAAGTTCTTTATCCATAACACTAAAATCTTACAATAATATTTTCAACAGGTGTATTATTAATTTTAAAGTTGTATGATATTTCGTATTTAATTGGTGTTATTGAAAGAAATTTAGCATTTCAAGGTGCTGATATATGAAATTTTAAGTATAAGGAACCATTATCATTAACATTGTTTTTAACTCAATAACTTGATTCAGGCTTTTCTGATATCTTAAATTCACTACCTAAACTTTCTTTAAAGTTGAAATGTTTTTGAATTGATATTTGATTTTGATTTAATTCAGAATCTTGTTTTGTTTCAAAAATTGTTCAGGGAGATAAACCTCAATCAAAATCAAGATAGACTTTTGAATCCTTAGAAAACTCTGATTCCTTATCTTTAAGAACTTTACCAATTGTTGTGTTTAAATTAAAGATTTCAGATTCAGTTTTATTTAAATAGTTACCAGATAATACTGATCCATATATGCTATTGTTACCCACTGTTGATGTGACAGCTCCAATTCCAGCCATGCTTCCACCAATAATTATCATTACTAACATTAATCTACTTCAAACTCTTCTTTTATCTTTTGTAACAGCAGAAGTTTTAGAAAATCATTTATTAAATATTGCTTTAACAGTTGAATAAGAAGAACTACTTAGAAAAAAGAAGAATATTGCAACAATTATACCAATACCCATGACCCCAATCGCTAGTGGTAATACCACCAAGAATTCATAATTTACAAATGCTAAAACTAATGCTACAGGAATAGCAATAATAATTGCAACAAAAGTTAGAAATAATACAAGTGATAATAAAATTGCTGTTATTGAATATATAAATCCAAAGAATTTTAAACAAAAATTATTAAAATTTTTAATTCATGAAGAAGTAACTTCAGATTTGCTATTAACTATTTTTATTTTGGTAACATCTGATTTTGTATTTTTAATAACTCCAAATTCTTCATAAAGTTCTTTAGCTATTTCATTAATAGGTCTTAAACTTAAAAGAATTTCATTTACTGTTTTACCTTCAGAAAGTTCTTCGCTTCATAAATCTTTATAGTTTTCAATTATATCTTTGCGATCTGAAGTTTTTAATCCAGAAAGTTTTTTAGATAAAAGATTAAGTCATTTATCCATTTGCTTAGTTGTTTTTTTATTCATATTTTTATTTTCCTTTTGCTTTCAAGGATAATCGTATACTAACTACTCTATATTATCAAGTATTCCAAATTAAAAAATAAAACTTATTTACAAATTAGAAAGAACGAGAACTCTTTATTAATTTCATTAATAAGTTTTTTATTTATCAAATTTAATTTTTACCTGATCAACTAAATCTATTTCATTACCTGCCATATTTATTTCATTTTTAAAATTAGATTGATAGTTTTTAGTTAAGTTATTGTATAAGAAATTGATGCTTATTTGATTTTCTAAAATATTGTCTAAAATGATTGGTTTAAAGTGAGAGATCTGATTTCTTAATTCACGTATACCATCAAATTCATTTCTAGGTATTAAAGGTCTGTCGCCATATTTGGTTTGTATTTTATTAATATGTTTGTAATATAAGTTTTGTGCTTCGCTCATATTAACATTTTCTTTTAAAAAGAATTCAACATCTTTAATTTCGCAATTCATTAATACTGCTCTAATGTATTCTTCAAAAAAACATATATAGCGATAAAGAATATATTTAAGTCTTAGATCATATTGAATAACAGCTGCTATTTTAGAATATTCATCAGTGTTTAAGTATTTAGCAATATATTGATGATATTCAATACCTTTAAGTTCTTTATATTTGTTATATGAATCTATTTCATTTTGATTTTTAAATTTTATTTCAATCATAGTTTCTCCGATAACATAATTATCACATATATAATTAAAATTTATTTAAAAAATAAATTTGTTAGTTTTAATAAACTTTTGTTATAAAATATATAAATATAAAAGGTGAGAAGATGAACGAAATATTAACTTTTAGAGGGTATGTTGTTAAATATGGTTTTTCAAACGATGCTGGGTGAGGAACTGGTACATTTGCAAGTGAAGATAATTTAAAACAGCATATGAGCATTAAAGGCTCAATAACTAGTATGGATAAAAAAACTTTATATGAAATAACTGGTTATTTTGAAGAACATCCACGTTATGGTAAAAGTTTCAACGTTCAAACTTATCGAAAAGCACCCATTCATTCAACTAAAGAACAAGTTAAATTTTTAGCAGGTCCAGCATTTCCTGGAGTAGGAGATAAAACAGCTGAAATCATAATAAATCATTTAGGTGATAAAGCTATTACTAAGTTAGTAAAAGATATTAATTTATTAAATGAAATACCTGGTTTAAATCCAATTTATATTCCAATTATTAAAAAAGGTATTGAAGAAAACATTAGACAAGAAGGGCAAGAAAGATTAAGATACATCTTTTTTGAAAACAATCTTAAAACTTCAATTCTTGATTGAATGGATAATCACTTTGATCAAGATAATGATATTATTGAAAATATTTTTTCAAATTCATTTTTATCATTTGCAAAAGACAAAGAAATAGCTTCATTTGATGAACTAGATAAAGTTGCTGTTCATTTTGGCTTAGAATTACATTCACCAGAAAGAATTGCATATTGAGCATGAAAGTTAGCAGATGATTTCTTATTTGCTTCTGGAGATAGTTATACAAATAAGGATTACTTATCAAGAAGTTTAATGCGTAAGTTAAAAATACAAGATACAGAACTTTTATTTGAAGGTATTTTATACGCTAAAGAAAAAGGTATTTTAAAATTAACTAAAAATCGTATCTACACAGAAGAATCATGAAGAGAAGAACAAATTATCGCAGATAACATAATTAAGCTTAATATACCCACTAAAAACGTGAATAAAGAGGGTATATCATGAGAAATAGATCAAATAGAACAAGAAATTGCTTATGAGAATAAAATTAAAGATTTTAAGTTTGATGAAAAACAAAGAGAAGCCTTAGAGTTATTTGCTAATAATAAACTTTCAATTATTACTGGAGGACCAGGGACAGGGAAAACAACTTTAATTAAAGGAATAGTTAAGTTATTTAATCGTATGAGTGGAACTGAAGATTATGCAATAGCCACTCCAACTGGAAGAGCAGCAGCAAGAATCAGAGAAACATACAAAAAATCATATGCTACAACTATTCATAAATTACTAGAAGCTAAAGAATTAAATAAATTTCAAATTACACAAAACAATCCTTTAAATCAAAAATTAGTAATTTTGGATGAATGTTCAATGATTGATAATAAGTTATTTGCAAGTTTCATTCAATCATGTGATCGTGTTAGAAAAGTTGTATTAGTAGGAGATGCTAATCAATTGCCAAGTGTAGGTTATGGAAATACTTTTGCTGATTTATTGGAATTAGATTTTTTAAAAACAATTAAATTAGATACAGTGCATAGACAAAAAAATGGAAATGGGATAGTTGATTTAGCATATAAAGTTTTAAATGAGACATTAGAAATAAGCGATTTAGAATCTATGAGCAATGTTGAAATTAATTTTGACTACAATAATCAAAATACAATGAATAAAGTAACTGAGTTGGTAGGTCAACATTGAGATGAATTAGAGAAAAAAGCTAACCACTTACAAGTGATATGTCCAATGTATGGTGGTAGTTTAGGAATTGATGAAATTAATGCGCAAATTCAAAATGAATTTAACGAGAATGTTAAAGATAAAAAGAAAGTATATGATCGAGGAGATTATCGATTCGTAGTTGATGATAAGATTATGTTCTTGAAAAATGATACTGATTTAGATTTAGCTAATGGTGATGTTGGAAAGATTATTAAAATAAACTATAACGCAATTGGTAAGTTAAAAGATGTTTTAACAGAATTTAATGATAAAGAAATATTATTACAACCTAAAAACTTTAGTGATGTAAAATTATCTTATGCAACTAGTGTGCATAAGACTCAAGGTAGTGAATATAATAATGTTTTATTAGTCATTGATAATCCCAAATATAATTCGGGTTTTATTAATAAAACATTGATATATACTGCTGTAACAAGAGCCAAAGATAAAATTGTAATTTTAGGTGATAGTGATTTATTCTTTAATGCAATTAAAATAACTCCACCAAGAAGAAATACAACTTTAATTGAAGCAATTTTAGAAAAGAGAGAAATAAATGGGTAAAAAACAAACATACTTAAAGTACTTAGCAACAACTTCAGGATTATTTTTCTTAAGTACGTTGCTTGTTAAATATTTTGATTTTAAAAAAGGTGTTTTTAATGGAAACACAACAGGTTTATTAGTAACTGAAATAATACTATTTTTAATTGGTGGCTTATTATTAGGTTTTTATTGATTTGTTAAATTCTATGATCTGAAAAAAGAAAAAGAATACGTAATGAATAAAAAAGAAAAAATTTACTTTATAAGTGCTTTAGGGCTTTATATATTAAGTTTTTTATTAACTATGATATTTATTATAGTTGCTCATAGCATGGCAGAAATAACTGTATTATTTTTTGTAATGTTAGTATTTATTTTATTAGGTTTAATAGTTGGTTCGGTATTTGAAATGATTAGTCGTTTAGGATATCAAAGTCATATGGCTAGAAAAGAATATGACGAATCACAAATCCTTAAAAAAGAACGCATCAAAAAAATGATTTCAGAAGATAATACTATTACTGAGGATGAAGCAAAAATGATAGTTAATACTAATAAGAAAAGAACAAAAGAAGCAGAACAATTATTAAAAGCAGATATTGTTAAAAAGAAAAAAGAAAAAGACACTAATCCTTTTAAAGATTAATGTCTTTTTTATTGTGATTATTTCATACTAATTGCTGTTATTGAATATTTATTTTTTACTACATCAATTTTAATAGTTATAGTTTTATTATTAATTATATATTCAAATGTATTATGATCTATTTGTTTTTCACTACTTACCTCAACTAAATTAAATTTTGCTTGCATATCTTCTTTTAATTTTGCTTGCATATCTTTAAATTCTCCAGTTTTTACATTAAGTGCATTAAACAATCCATTGCTTCCTTTTGTATCATTTAAAATTCTATTTAAATAATCAAAAAATGAACCTGATTTAATGAATACGTCTTCATCATTTTTTGAAGGTCTTATATAACCTAGTTTAGTTAGCAATTCTTTTGGATTTTCTTGAGCAACCTTAATAACACCTTGTAATTGATTAATTAAATCAGATAAATTTTTAAAATCTAACTTCAATGAATCATTATTTTCTGTTGTTGTCAAATATGTTAAACGGTTTAGTAGTGTTCTTATTGTGTAATCTCCGCTTATAGGAAATCCTAATATATTAACTTTTTTGCCTGGATTTAGTTGTTTATCCATAAAAGGATTTAAAAAACTTTCTCAAGCAACATCTCACGGATTTAATAAGACACCTTTGTTCATTAAATCAATAATTAAATTTGCTGTTTTTTCATTAATCGTTCCTACAGCTACTGCAGCTTTTAAAGCTGTTGTAATTAAAGGTTTAATTACTTTTTCACTAAGTTTACCAACAATATTGTTATTTGAACTTACTAATCCTAAACCACCAACTAGCATACTACCAATTGGTTTTTCTGGAATAGATGTTCCGTTTAAAATGGCTTTAAATACTCCACTTAGTCCAACATCATCATAAACTTTATTAGTAAAGTTTGAAATAAATCCATCTATATCTGGAATAGGTAATGAACCAGCTACTTGTTTATAGTTTTTTTGCCCTCTAAATAAAAATTGTAGTAAGTTTTGTAATTCTTTACCATTTTTATCGTTAAAAGCTTTGTCTAAATATTTAATAAAATTTTTAATATCTAATTCATTATTTACTTTTTCATATTTAGTATTTCTAATTTTTTGTAATTCATCTCATGATAATTCTTTAATTGGATCCTGTGTATTTTCAATAACTGTAAGTCTTTGTGCAGCAAAATTATTTAAATAAATAACCATAACTCTTGCAAAGTTTATTACTCCGCATAAAGCATCCCAGTTATCTACTATGTTTAAATTTATATTAGATTGTTTTGGTAGGTCTTGCATAGCAAGAACAACTCCGTTTAAAGCAGATGCTCTTCATTTATTTGCCTCATCAGATGATGAATTCTTGTATCTTTGATCTTTACCTGCAAAAATATTTAAAGCATTTCCAAAATCTACAATAGCTGAATTTAAAACTTCTTCCATTGTATAATTTTTGTATTTATCTTTTGGAGGATTTAATGCCTCGGCTAGTTTTTTAATATTAGCATCTGGTAATAAAGCAGCAGCATAATCTAAAATTCCCTGATCTGAAATTATTTGAGGCATTACATTAATACCTAAATCTACCAAATATAAAACCAATTCAATAATTTGACCATTATTTATAAATGAAATTAAAGTCGGATAAATACCTGATAAGTTCATTAATAAATTTGGATTTTTAGGAGCTTGACCTGCTACTATTTTTATTTCACTTTTATCTTTTAATTTACTATTTATAATTTGATCACCAAAATAAACTGACTGAATATCTGAAATACGTGATGTATTATCAATTCCATTTTTTCCAGAAGCTTCAGCTGACTTATCTAATTCCTTAATTCATTTATTTTTAATCATATTTTCATAAACAAAATTAAAATCATAATTTATTGTTTTGTCAGAATTTAGATAATAAGCTTTTGAAACTTGTTTTAATAAAATATTTATATCTTGTGAATCATAAACAGCAGGTTTTTTTGCTTTAGGTTGTATTTGACTACAAGCAATAAGAGAAGCTGAAGCTGAAGCTGTTAAAGTTATTGCAGCTAATAAAGAAATTAATTTTCTCATTTTTTACTCAACTCCTTTGCATAACCTAAAAGAATATCAGAAACTAATCTATGAACTTCTTTAGTTGGATGAACAAAATCAGTAAAGAAATAATTTTTCATTGCTTCATCACGATCTGAGATTGTAGTTTGATTTCTGGTTGCTGAAATTGTTATATCTAAAGTATTTTTAGCACCAAATACAATGTCACCTTTAAATTCATTAATGACTCCACTAATGTTTTGTAACAAATCAGCATTAGGATTAGTATTAAATTTAACTTTTTCATTATTTAATTTAACCTCTATTGATTGACCATTACTATATGCTTCATTAATAATCGCCTCTGAACCATCTAGTGCAACTAAATCTTTAAATTGTTTTTCAAGTTCATCAGTTTTTTTGAATAAATCATATAGTTGAATTGAATCTGGATAATAAAGTTCAACTTCATTTAAAACATTCATTATTTTTGAATAGTATTCATTACAAATATTAATTATAAAATCAGCCTTTTTTTGTGCTTCAAGATTTTCAGGTTTTTTTGCATCTTCAAAAACATGACGATATCTAGGAGGAAAATCCATTCTTGGAGGAGTCATAAAAATAATGTTTTTAATTCCGTTGTTTAAAAGATTAAACAATGCTGTTCTAACTCTATCAACGCTATCTTTCATGAATTCTGTTTGTTTTGCTTCATTTCCATAAAATCCAATTAATGAAAATAAAT
Source organism: Mesoplasma coleopterae (assembly GCF_002804245.1). Classification (NCBI taxonomy): domain Bacteria; kingdom Bacillati; phylum Mycoplasmatota; class Mollicutes; order Entomoplasmatales; family Entomoplasmataceae; genus Mesoplasma; species Mesoplasma coleopterae. Next base: position 387,361 of record NZ_CP024968.1, read on the forward strand.
CATTTCCTCCAATTTCAAAGAATACTAAATCATTATTATTAATTTTGTGTTGAGATATTAATGCTTCTGTTTGTCTATCAATTGTAGCATCATTTAATAATATTCCTGTAGGTAAATCAAGTTTAGCTGCAGTAGCTCCTCCAACTGAATAATTTTTACCATAATTACTTTCTTCCTTTTTAGATAAAAAGTTACTTGGTTTCATTTCACCAAAACCTAGTTTTTCTGAAAGAATAGTTCCAGCTGTCATACCATTACTAAATGCAGAATAGTGAGTATTATTTTTTTCATACCCATAGGCACCAGATAAACTCACATTAAGATCAACTAATGAATTTGCAAACTTAGTTTTAATTAAATTTGATATTCCATCTGTATCACTTAAACTATCACCAACAATATAAAAATTAGTAAATCCATATTTACCTGGTTGACTATCATCAATAGCTTTTGATTTATCAATGCCTTTTCCAATTAATAATGGATTATTACGCATTGATTCTTCAGTTTCACCACAACTAACTACACTAGTTACAACAGGTGTAATTAGTGCAGTAGCTGCCAAAATCGCTAATAATTTTTTCATACTATTCACCTGCGCCTTCTTGAGCTTCAGTCTTTTCTCATTTTTTATATTTTCATATTCCTATACCTAAACCTGTAGGAGTTATTATAATAGCTGACAACATAATAATAAAAGTTGCCTGTGCCATTGTTAATCCTCTTGTAAAGTTAGGATGATATAAATCATCAATAGTTACATAGTCCGCAACATCATCCGCTTTAAGATTTTTGTTTACAAAAGGATTTTGTAAAGTCTGAATACTAATTGCGTATTTAATTGAATCAATTTGTTCATTTAAAAATCATACTTTATTATTTACCAATTTTGTTCCTGGTGATTGTTTAACTTTCATTCCTGTTAAACCAGGTCCAGTACTCTGTATTAATTCTTCGTAGTCATCTTGATCTCAAACAGATTGTTGCTTAATTGCATTTTGCTTTAAATCACTTGAAAACATTTCTTTAATTCCATTTTTATGGAAAATTCATTGTGTCCCAGTATTAACATAACCATATGATTGGAATTCTTTTGCAATTGCTTGGTCAAATTTAATCATGTCCATAGCTATGTCATAAAAATCAATTTCTTGTTTTTGATCAATAACAGGTTGTCATTTATTAGTAAATCATTGATTTGTAAAATCAGTATATAAGGGTGTAAATTTTTCTTTTTCTGCTATGTTATAAGAATCAATTGTTGATATTGCGTCAGCTAAATATGAGCTTTTAATTACATTATCCATGATTGGTTCGTATAATGGACTTTTAGGATCTAAAACATATTTATCTTTAGGCATTATGACCTGTAATTGTTTTTTAACTGAATTAATAAATCTAATTGATTCAATTCCCACTCCAGGTACTGTTGAAGCAACTGCTGCAACTCCATATAAAGAAGACAACGCAATAAGTGTTATTCCTTGTTTTTTAAGTCCAAACTTCATAAAATTTCTCCTAATCCTGATTAGTTACTTCATTTTTTATATTAATTATTATTATACATTAAATAATTATGTTTTCAAAACTTTGCTGCTTTACCAAAATGTTTATTAAAATAAAAAAAGATGCAAGACAACCATGTCTACATCATATTCTTTCTTATAAAACAGCTTGCCGACTAACTGCGCACTATTTTATTCAATTCAAATCAAATCTAAAAAAGTTTTATTTAATTCAAACTTGATTTGACTGTCTTGAAATTTAAATTATACATATTATTTTTTAGTTTTTAAAACTAAAGTTAAACTTAATCTTTTCTATAAAGGAAATTTCAAACCAAATTCTTCCTCATTTCAATTAAAAACATAATTATTTCTTTTTCTTGAGTTGATAAGATAATTGATTTGTTTCTTTAATATTTGACATGAAAAAATGTATGGATTTTAAATGATAATTTGCTTTTTTGTCATTTTGTATACTTAGAGAGAATTATATTCATAAACTAAAATGCTTAGGTTATTTTAAGTCCTGCAATATCACCAAAATTACTAGGTCTATATTTTCGATATAACTCTTTATTTTGTTCGATAAATCCTCTTTTAATAAATACGTATTTATTATTAATTTTATTATTTTAAAAGTATTAATATACTGATTAGAAATTGAATAAACCTAAAATTAAAAAATGTTGTTTATAAACTAAAGAAAAATTTTATCTATAAACAACTTCAAATTCCTCAAAAAGTATATCCATGTCTTCTGTGAAATTTAAATTATATCTTTTAAAAACACTTGTAAAAAATCTTCTATGTTCTTCTTTTCAAGATTCAAGATTTTCATCTTCACCTTCTAGTTTACAAATATCATAATTCATTTCATTAAATTTTATATATCTTACATTAGTTGTTTTAATGATGCACTTTGGATTACGCAATGAATCAGTTACTATTGCATAATCACCTACCCTTGGTTCTTCTTCATTATCCTTTTCATATTGAAAAAGTGCTGATGAAGTAGCTTTTTTCTTTCCTTCTAGAACTAATTTAAGTAGTTCTTTGTAAGTTCTTTCATCATAACCAAAACAAAAGTCTTCTTTGTAATTTAAATCTTGATCAGCATTTGTATCAAGTTTAAATTTCTCTCAATATTCTCTGATTTTTTGTTCCATTTTCATTAATTGCTCTTAATTCTTTCTATATAAATAATATCAAAAAAGAAGCCTAAGCTCCTTTTTCTTTAGGGCATATCACTTACTTAATTAATTTTTAATCTTCGGTTTTCCCTTAGATTACCTTTATTGTAACATAAAAGCTTTTTTATCTGTTTGTAACTTCCATATTGATTTCTCATTATTTTCAACTCAATTTGTGCAAATTTTATTTAATTCTTTTGTATGTCTTAATTTTGCCCTTTTGTGTTCATTTCTTTAACAGATTATAGATTAATTAAAGCTATAATTAATAAAAAAAACAAACTTATTCTAATAATATTTTGCACTAACTACTCAACTTGTCCTTAGATTTATTTTACTTTATAAAAATTAAATAATTATGTTTTCAAAAGTTTGCTGTTTTACCAATTTGTCTTTTTCTAGTAAATTTGTTACCCCAATACCAATTAATGATATAGATTCACCTTCATAAATATCATCTAAAACTGTTTTTACTGTTGAATAAATTTTTTCTAAACTATCAGTATATTCTATAAAAGTTTCACTATATGATTTTCGCTTCTTATGCTCTTTTTTATCAAAATTTATTTCTTGATTATAAAACTTTATAGATAGTGAAACAGTTTTAGCAAGTAGGTTATTATTTTGCATTCTAATCACTACTTTTTCAGCTAATCTAAATAAAACTTCCTCAATTTCTTCAATAGACATATTTCTTTTTTCAAAAGTCTTTTCTTTTGAAATTGATTTCATCGATGTATCTCAATAAGCTATTTCGTTATTTTTTATTCCGTTAAGTTTTTGAAACATTTTTTGTCCAACTAGTCCAAAAGTATTTTCAATAATTTTTTCATCAAGTTTAATGAAGTCATTTACAGTTTCTACATTTAATTTTTCCATTTTTTCTAATGATGAAACTCCAACTCCAATAACATCTTTTATTGGTTTATTTCAAATTAGAGTTTTGTAATTTTCTTTAGTTATAATAGTAATTCCATTTGGCTTTTTCATATCACTACCCATTTTTGCAAATAATCTAGTAAAACTAACACCAATACTACATGTTAAACCTGTTTCTTGATAAACTGCAGTTTGAATAGCCAAACTAAGATTTTTAACATTACCATATTTTTTTCAAATATTAGTAGCATCAATAAAACATTCATCTATTCCTAGTATTTCGACTTTATAAGTAAATTGTTCTTTAATTAAGTTAAAAATTCTTTCGCTATATTCTTCATACAAATCTCTATTACCTTCTTTAATTATTAATTCACCATAAGCTAGTTTTTTTGCTTCAAATATAGGTGTTCCTGCCTTTATTCCGTATTTTCTAGCATCATATGAAGCAGCAACAATAATGCTTTTATCGTTATTACGTGCAACAACAACTGGTTTATTTTTTAATGTTTTATCATGAGCTTGTTCACAACTTGCAAAAAAAGCATCCATATCAAGATGCAAAATTACTTTTTGATTCATGTGGATGCCTCCCTTTTTAAGTTAAATATTTTCAAGATTGATTAACGACCTTATTCAATTCTTCTTCTTTTCAATTTTTTTGATTTTCTGTTTTAGTTAAATAAGCTAAATACTCAATATTTTGCTTTTTATTACCAACAATTGGTGAATAAGTTAATCTATCAACTGAAAAACCGTTTTGCTTAGCATAAAATATAAAATTTTTAATAACTTGCAGATGAGTTGATTTTAAATTTACTTTTCCATTTTTAGTTAATTCACTTCCTGCCTCAAATTCAGGTTTTAATAATACAACACCATATGTTTGTTCTTTAATTAAACTATTTAAGGCCGGTAAAATTTTGTCTAATGAAATAAAACTTACATCACAACAAAAAAAATCAATTGTTTGATTGAAATCTTCTGGTTTTGCATATCTAAAATTATATTTTTGCATGTCTTTTACTAAAGGATTATTTTTTAAAGAAGAATCTAATTGATCAGTTCCTACATCAACTGCATATACTAAACTTGCCTTATTTTCCAAACAAACTTCTGTAAAACCACCAGTTGAAGCTCCGATGTCTAAACATACTTTATTGTTTAAGTCTATTTTTCAATCTTTAATTGCTTTTTCAAGCTTTAAACCAGCTCTTGAAACAAAAGTGCTTTGTTTCAATTTTATTTCAATTAAGTCTGTTTCGTTTACCATAAAACCAGCTTTTGTTATTAAAGTATTATTTACATATACTTCTTTTCTATTAACGATTTGTTCTTTTGCCTTGCTTCTTGTAGAAACTAATTCTTTTTCTACAAGAACTTCATCTAAACGTTTTTTCATTAATTAAATTCTTCGATTTTATTTTCTTCTAAAACTTTGTTAATAGTGCCTTTGTATTCAGTTAGTTTTTCTTTTGCTAATTGAATTCTTTTAATGTTTTCTTCAAATATTTTCATTGCTTGTTCCATTGAAATTTCACTTGATGATAACTTTAATGTTTCTTCTTTTAATTCAGTTATTAACTGATCATATGTTTTATTTTCCATTTTTCTTTACTCCTTTAATAATAGTTTCGATTTCTCCATCTTTTAAAACCAATTTAATTTCTTGATTTATAGCTACCTTATCAATTGAATTGATTATTTGCTTATCTTTACTCATTATTAGTCCAAATCCTTTGTCCATAGGCTTTTTAGGGTCTAATAAAGCTGTTTTTGATTCAATGTTTTCAATAAACATTTCATTGCGTGCAATTATGTTTTTAATATTATTAATAAAACTTTTTTCAATGTAATTTAAATCGAGTGATTGCATATCATATTTATTATTAATCTTTAAAACATTTTGTTTTTTAAGGTCTTCTAATTTTAACTGATGATTGTTATAAACATTTTTAAATAATCGAATTTGGTTTTCATAATTATATGCTAATTCTTTTAAAAGTTCTTCAGTACTAATTGAAGCTAGTTCAGCTGCCGCTGTTGGTGTTGCTGCTCTTAAATCAGCAACATAATCACTTAATGTAATATCAGGTTCATGACCAACCGCACTTATAACTGGAATAGACGAATCAACTATTGCTTTTAAAACTTCCATTTCATTGAAAGTTCATAAGTCTTCATAGCTTCCACCACCGCGACCAACAATAAGAATATCTAGTTTAGGTTCAAATAGATTTGCTTGTTGTATTTTTTTAGCTATATCAAACTTAGCTGTTTCTCCTTGAACCATTGTAGGAAATAAATAAATATTAACTGAAGGCATTCTTCTTTTTAAAGTTGTTATTAAATCTTTAATAGCAGCTCCTGAATCAGTAGTAATTAAACCTATATTTTTAGCAAAGCGATTAATTGGTTTTTTTCTTGATTGATCTGTTCAACCTAAAGCAGTTATTTCTTTTAAACGTTCTTCAAAAATAGCTTGAAGATCGCCTTTTCCTTCAACACTTACATCAACAACTTCAAAACTTACTCTTCCACTAGGTACATAATATGTTAATCTTCCATAACATGTTATTTCCATTCCCTCTTTTACATTTAGGTTAATAAGTTTATGTGCATTGCTTTTTCATATCATTGCAGCTATTGTACTTTGATTATCTTTTAAAGAAAAATATACATGTCCTGATTTGTTAAAAGATAGATTACCTACTTCTCCTCTGACATATATATTTTTGAAATAATTACTGCCTTCAATAGCTTCTTTAAATATTTGACTTATTTCAGCTACTGAAAATATTTTGTTTTCCATTATAGTTTTATAACCTTATCTAAACATGCATTTACAAATTTGTAATCAAAATCAACTTCGTTTTCTTTTACTAAATTAACTAATTCATTAATTGTTACAGCTTTTGGAGTTGGAGTAAAGATAATTTCATAAGCACCAATAATTAAAACTGATTGAATATATGTTGGAATTCTATCTCATTTTCAATTTGAACTTAAGTGCTTTTTAATTTCATTTTTTAGATCTGAAAGTTTTTCAGCAATATTATTTGCTATTAAAGTTGTTTCAACATCTAATTTTTCTTGTGTTTCATCCAGTATATCTTGCTTGATGTAGTTAACATCATTATCCATTAATAAATATCTGTAAAACATTTGCACTAAATATGTACGTCTTTTAGTCATACTTAATTTTTGTTCGCTCATAATATCACCTTCCCTTTTGTTTAATTAATTATCTCATATTTTATTTAACTTTTTTTGTAAATTTTTTATTAAGTAAGTTTTCAATTTCTTCTTTATATGGAGCTTTATTTTCTACATATGGAGTTTCTAAAATTTTTGGTACATCAATATATTCTTCATCTCAAAGCACTTTTAAAAGATTATCAAATCCAATATAACCATATCCAATATTTTCATGTCTATCTTTATGTGCTAATAAAGGGTTTTTTGAATCATTTAGATGGAAGCAAATAACTTTTTCTTTACCAATGGTATTATTAATATCTTTTTTGATTGAATCTCAATCATTGAAATCATAACCTGCATCATGCATATGGCATGTGTCTAAGCAAACTGCTACTTTATCTGGTTGTTCAACATTATCAATTACATATTTAAAATCGTTTAATGATAATCCAACCTCAGTACCTTTTCCAGCCATTGTTTCTAAAGCAATAACTACATTATTTTGAGTTGCAGCAACAGCATTTAATCCTTTAACTAATGCATTTAATGCATCTGTATAATCACCTTTTAGTCTAGCTCCTGGATGTAAAACTAAAATCTTAACTCCAATTTCTTCACATCTTTTAATCTCTTGTTTTAAAAAATCAACACCAAAATCTCAAGTAGTTTGGTTAACTGGATTTGAAATATTGATAATGTAAGGTGCATGAACTACTAAATGATCTTTATTAATGTTATTTTCTTTCAAGATCTGATCAAATTTTTCAATATGTAATTTCTCTGTTGCTGTACGCACTGAATTTTGAGGTGCTCCAGTATAAAACATTAATGTATTAGCATCATAACTTATTGCTTCATTAACACTTCCGATTAAATATTCACCATGTTTATTAGTTTTGCTCATTCCAACATGACTACCTAAGATTGGTTTTTTCATTTTATTCTCCTTTAAAATGCTTTATTGCGCATTCTTTATCTTTGTTCAATAACTCTTTTAATTCTTCTAAATTATTTACTTTAACACTCTCACGAATAAAATCTATAATTTCAACTTCTATTCCTCAACCATAAATGTCTTGGTCAAAATCTAAAATATGACTTTCAAAAACATTAACACCATTTTTATTTGTTCAATAAGCACTAATACTTGGATATAATTTTTCATCATTTGGTAATTTAGTTGTTGTTAAATAAACTGCTTCTTTTAATTTCAATTCATCATTAATTACGATATTTGCTGTTGGATAATCAATTGTTCTACCAATATGGTTACCATGCTCAACAAATCCCTTAAATCCAAAATTAAATCCATTTAATTGCTTATATTCTTTTATTTTTCCTTCTTTTAAAAGTATTTCACTTTTTATAATTTGCTTATTAAGATTTTGATCATAACTGATTACCTTATTTTCCATAAAAGCAGATTTTATTTTGTCTAAATCAATATTATTGCTCAAAATATAAGCTTTTTTAATATTTAAATCCTGCTTAATTCTTTCATAATTGAACTCTTGATTAAATGAATGTCATAAAACAACTTCACAGTCTAATTCAGTTGCCTTTTGTTCTATTCCATTATTTGGAATAATATTTTTAAAGTTACTTGTTTCTTTTTGAATTAAAATAACTTTCAAATTCTCTTCCTTTGCTTTTTTAATTATATTTGTTTCATTCTCATCCCATCTGTCAAATTCTGCAAAAACAGCTACTGTTTCAGGTAGGTTTCATAGCATCATTAGCATTTCATTATAATGTATAGCCATTTCTTTACTCCTTTTATTTATTTACAAATTAATTTAATTATATTTCTAAAAATCAAATTATTGTTGCACTAAATTACTTTTTTATTTCTATTTTACATTATAATTATAAAATGTGAAAAGGAGAAATTTATGGCTGAAAAAAAACAAGCTAAAAGCAAAATTAAAGTTGTTAAACCGCTAAAAAAAGAAACTAAACAAACTAAAGAATTACTTTCTGATTTAAATAGCAAAATTAACAATAGTGAAGTTTCGGAAAAAGAAAAAAGATTGACTTTAATCAAAACTCATAAAAAAATTACAAATCTTTTATTGAAAACTATTCCATACTTATTATTCTTATTTATATTAGACGTTGCAATGCTGAGTGTGATTACAGTGTTATTCGTTCTTTCAGCATTTGTACTTGAAGGAACAGCAGCTAATGTTGTTAGATACATATTATTAGGTGTTTCAGCATTCATGCTTGCAAAATTTACTTACATGAACTGATTTTCAAAAAACTTATATTTTAAAAAAATTATTGTATTTAAATATAAGTCAAAAGTTGATAGACAAAAATTTAGAGCAGTTAGAGAAATATCATTTACACCAATTTGATTCTTGATTTTCTTTGTTGCATCAAATTTTTACATTACTATTTTAGTAAACTTCGAAATTCAACAAAACTTTGTATCAACTGGTGATAATAAAGTTTTAATCTGAGCTATTTTAAGAACTACTATTGATATGATGCTTCTTCCATCATTCTTAAACTCATTTAACAAAATTGCTGATAAATCTAAAGCAATTGATGCAAACTATGTTAAATTGATTAAAGATCAATATTTCTCAAATAAATCATTATTTGAAGATGTAGAATTCGAAGATAACTATTTAAACTTAAAGTTTAGTAAAAACAGTTTAACTTCAAAAAATGGATTATTTATTTTAGTTAATAAAGATGATTTAACTAGACCTGATCAAGGAAGAATGATTGAAATTAATAATGAGATATTAGATCGTTATAAAGAAATTTGAGAGAGTTATGTTGACTTACTTGAAAATAGAATGAAAGCTAAATTCAATAAGGCTACTGTTCATAAACTTTTCTGATTAGAAAGAATTTATGACACAATTTTCTTAGATTTATTTGAAATTTAGTATTTATATTTAAAAACCTCATGTTGATTCATGAGGTTTTTATTTTTTATCTTCAATTAATTTCTCATTATAGATAACTTGAAATTCATTTTTTGCAATTTGTTCTTTAATAGGTAAAACTTGATTTAAATACTTAGGATTTGCTTTTCTTCCTGCCATTAAAGCATTATAAATAACTCATCCTAAGATTGGAACAAATCATAATAATCTTAATCATCCAGCTGTTTTGCTGTCAATTTTACTTACTTGCTTGTAAAAATCTTTGTTTTCTACTTTCAGTTGAGCATTTTGTTTCACAAGCTCTTCAACTGTTAAGTCTAAATTTCTTTTTAAAATTTGTTCACTCATAGTTTCTCCTATATATAAGTATTTTAACTACAATAAATTTTAACATAAAAATCTAATATACTATTTGATATAATAAATTTATTATGAAAGGAGCTGATTAAATGTTTCCCTATTTAGGAATTATTATTGCTTCAATCTTTGGTTATTTATTAGGTAGTGTTCTTTGATCAGTCCCTGTTACTAAATGAGTTAAAGGTGTAAGTATTTACGAAGTTGGTTCAAACAACCCAGGAGCCACTAATACAGTTAGAATTTTAGGAAAAAGATGAGGTTTAGCAGTTGCTTTACTTGATGGATTTAAAGTTTTAATTACTGCTGCATTTGCTATTGGTCTTTCAATGATACCAAGTGAATTATTTAGCAAAACAAGTTATTTTATTCCTTGTATCTTTGTTTTAATTGGACACTGTTGACCTATTTGATTTAAATTCAAAGGTGGTAAAGCAGTTAGTTGTTTCTTGGGATTATTAGTTGTAGTTAATTATTTATACTTTTTAATTTTCTTTATTGTTTGATGAATATTTGCTTTCAAATATCGTAAAGTTAGTTTATCTTCAATTATTGGAACAGCAACTATCTTGTTAATAATGTGATTGCCTTGAACATATGGAGTAATGGGTTATAGTTTATTTAATGGTTATGATTCATTTATTGATGCTTGAAATAATAATATTGTTTTTAGTTTTTATAATTTTTTCCATAAGTTTTCTTCTGAAATACACGGAATTAACTATGCTGATGGAATGTTAACAGGTCAAATTATTATTTTAGTCGGAATGATTATTTTAGTTGTTAGACATAAAACAAACATTGTTAAATTAAAAAATAAAACTGAAGAACCAATTTACCCTAAAAAAACAAAAGAATACTAAAATGTAGCAATTTTTGCTACATTTTTATTTGTTATAATATCAAAAAGGAGATTCTAATTATGAACAAAGCTTTAATAATAGTTGATTATCAATTTGATTTTGTTGATCCTAATGGAAAATTGTATGTACCAACTGCTGAAACTAAAAAAGAATATATAGAAAAATTAATTCAAGAATTTAAAGCAAATGATAATCTTGTTGTTGCAACTAAGGACGTTCATCCCGTTGATCATTACTCTTTTTCTGAATGAGGTCCACATTGTGTTGTTGGTACAAATGGTACTGATTTATATTTTAATGATTCACAAGTTGATATGGTTATTAAAAAAGGAACTAATAAAAATACAGAAAGTTATAGTGCTTTTTTTGATGAAAAAGGTAATTCAAATAATTTAGATGAATATTTAAAAGCAAATAAAATAACTAGTTTAACAATTGTTGGAGTTGCTTTAGAAGTATGTGTAAAAGCAACTTTTGATCATGCAATTGAATTAGGATATCAAACAGTGATAGATTTAAAAGGTTGTGCTGGATTTCAAGATAAAAAATAAAAACTACAAAATTTTAAAAGTAATTGATATAATAAAGTTAGTATTTGAACAAATCGAATCTTAAAATTTTAACATTATAGTTCATAATTTTATCTATTTGATCAGTATTATAGAAAGTAGACGACAAAATGAACAAAGTTATCTCAGTTAAAATTTCTGATATTGCTCCTTTTGGTGCATTTGCTATTTTTGAATTAGACGGTAAACAATACAAAGGTTTAATTCATATTAGTGAAATTGCTAACACTTTTGTAAACGACATTAACGATTTCGTTAAAGTTGGTCAAGATGTTGAAGTTCTAATTTTAGAATTAAACGACGAAAAAGCTCAAGCAAAATTATCAATTAAAAAAGTTAACGCTTAATTAATAATTAACGAACTAAAAAAGAGAACTTATTGTTCTCTTTTTTTATAATTAAAATATTTATGTATTTATTATTGAATATAAACACAACATTAATATATAATAATTTAAATAATTAAATATAAAAAACTTATACATGACAACATATTGGGTTGTCGACCTGCCTCTGGACCTATCCTTAGACTATAAGCGTGAGGTTTTTTTACACAAAAAAAGACCTCTTTTTTTATTTAGAAGGAGATTAAAATGAAAAATACTCAAATCTTGATTTTAGATTTTGGAAGTCAATATACACAGTTATTAGCTAGAAGAGTTAGAGAAGCTAATATTTATACAGAAGTTTTACCTTTTGATACATCAATTGAAAAAATTAAAGAATATCCACTACTAAAAGGTATCATTCTTTCTGGTGGACCTTCAAGTGTATATTTACAAAATGCTTATAAAATAGATTCTGAAATCTTAAATTTAGATATTGCTATTTTAGGTGTATGTTATGGTATGCAATTATTAACTCAATATTTTCAAGGTGCTGTTGAATTAGCTGATGAACAAGAATTTGGTAAAGCTATTATATCAATTGATGATAAATCTAATCTTCTTTTCAAAAATGTTGATGAAAGTTCACAAGTTTGAATGAGCCATGCTGATCACGTAACTAAATTACCAAAAGATTTTAAACAAATTGCACATTCTAACGCAAGTATTGCAGCCATTTCTCATAATACTAAACCAATTTATGGTATTCAATTCCATGCTGAAGTTACTCATTCTTTACAAGGTAAACAAATGTTAGAAAACTTCTTATATGATATAGCAAAATGTAAAAAAGACTGAAATCTTGATGATTTTATTGAACAACAAATTAAAGAAATTAGAGAAGTTGTTCAGGATAAACAAGTTATTTTAGGATTAAGTGGTGGAGTTGATTCATCTGTTGCTGCAGCAATCATTGGTAAAGCAATTGGTAAACAATTAACTTGTATTTTTGTTGATACAGGTTTATTAAGAAAAAATGAAACAACTGAAGTAATGAAAGCATATGAAACTAACTTTGACATTAATATTAAATTAGTTGATGCAAGTGATCTTTTCTTTTCTGAATTAAAAGGAATTAAAGAACCTGAAGCTAAAAGAAAAGTTATTGGTAAATGTTTTATAGATGTTTTCACTGATGCAGCTAGACAATATAAAGATGCTGATTTCTTAGCACAAGGAACTATTTATCCTGATGTTATTGAATCTTCTTCTCATGGAGCTAGCTCTAAAACAATTAAATCTCATCACAATGTTGGTGGATTACCAGAAGATTTAAAATTTAAATTAATTGAACCTTTAAGAAACTTATTTAAAGATGAAGTTAGACAAGTTGGTTTTAAATTAGGTTTACCAGAAGAAATGGTTAATCGTCATCCTTTCCCAGGACCTGGCTTAGGAATTAGAGTTATTGAAGAAGTAACTAAAGAAAAAGTTGAAATTTTACAAGAAGTAGATGCTATTTTTATTAAAAAATTAAGAGAGTGAAATTTATATAATTCAGTTTCACAAGCCTTTGTTACTTTACTACCAGTTAAAACTGTTGGGGTAATGGGTGATAATCGTACTTATGATTATGTTGTTGCTTTAAGAAGTGTCAATACAATTGATTTTATGACAGCAACTAGCACACATCTTCCTTGAGAATTTTTAGATGAAGTAGTAAATGAAATAATAAATAAAGTAGATAATGTTAATCGAGTAGTTTATGATGTTACATCTAAACCTCCAGGAACAATAGAATGGGAATAAGAATTATGAATAAAGATCTAAATGGAAAAATTATAAATGAGGCTATTACTTTTGATGATGTACTATTAGTACCTAATTACTCAGAAGTTTTACCACATGAAGTTTGTTTAAAAACTAAATTGACTAAAAATATTGAATTAAATATTCCTATCATTTCTGCTGCAATGGATACAGTTACTGAATCTGAGTTAGCAATTGCAATTGCAAGTATTGGTGGTATTGGCATTATTCATAAAAATTTAACAATTGAACAACAAGCAAATGAAATTAGAATAGTTAAATCAATTAAACCTACAGATGAATATCCAAATGCTTGTATTGATGCTAATGGATTTTTAAGAGTTGGTGGTGCTGTTGGAGTTAATGATGAAACTTTAACGCGTGTAGAGAGTCTAATTTCAGCTGGTATTGATGTTTTAGTAGTTGATTCAGCACATGGTCATAGTAAAGGTATTATTGATGTTGTAAAAGCAATTAGAACTAAATATCCTAACTTAGATATTATTGCTGGTAACATTTGTACAGTTGAAGGTGCTGAAGCCCTTTATAAAGCTGGAGCTGATTGTGTTAAAGTTGGAATCGGTCCTGGAAGTATTTGTACAACTAGAGTGGTTGCTGGAGTTGGAGTACCTCAAATTACAGCAATTAATGATGTTTACAATTGATCTATTAATAAAGATGTAACTTTAATTGCAGATGGTGGAATTAAATACTCTGGTGATGTTGTTAAAGCTTTAGCAGCGGGTGCTCATTCTGTAATGTTAGGAAGTATGTTAGCTGGAACTGAAGAAGCTCCTGGTCAAGAAGTTATTATTAATAATAAAAGATATAAAACTTATGTTGGTATGGGTTCATTAGCAGCAATGAAACGTGGAAGTAGTGATCGTTACTTCCAAAAGGGAGCTAAAAAATTAGTTCCTGAAGGAATCGAAGCTGTTGTTCCTTTCAAAGGGACTTTAGAAGAAGTTATTTTTCAATTGGTTGGTGGTTTAAGAAGTGGAATGGGTTACACTGGTTCTAATACAATAGATACTTTAAGACACAATGCTAAATTTGTTAAAATAACTGGAGCTAGTTTAAAAGAATCTCATCCTCATGATGTAGAAATTTCAGCTGAAGCTCCTAATTATAAATAATTGTACAAATAATAAAAAATCTAGAATTTAATCTAGATTTTTTTATAAGTTAATAAATATAAGATTAAACAACAAAAGAACAGTTTAAATAATTTTATAATACAAAGCATATTAAAAAAATAACTTTTATATACTCTTGTATAAATATTTACAATTATTTTTAATTAATGAAAACATTTCATCAATATGCTTATTTTTTTCTACTTCTTGATTTAATTATTTTAAAATTACTAGTTAAATTGTATGTTTATATATAAGATTCTATAGCCATCTTTTATATTTTAAAGTTTTTTCTTCACTGTTAAAAAAATAGTGTAATATGCTTTAGTTATTAAAAAGAGAATAGTAAAGCCAAGTTATATTATGAAAAAGAAGATTTAAAAACTTTTAGATAATATTTGACAAAGAATATATAGATTTTTAATTTATATATTCTTATAAGGAAATATAAAAAAAGTGAAAAGAGAAAATCCTTCCACTTTAAATTAAATTATTAAAAATGATTCTTATCATTTTCTGGTACATGGTTTTATAGCTCTAGTTAAAGGAATAATTGCTGCACCTTCATTAAATCTAATTAATACTCCATTGCCTTTATTCTGCTTTTGAATTTCTCTAGCATTAATTGCTAAATTAAGAGCTATACTTGCAGTTAATAAGCCTATTGGAGGAAGCAATAAAGAAATTACTCCTAGGACTGCTGATATTATTCCTTGATCGTTTATTCAATTTTCAGTAAATTCATTGTCCATTTCTAATCTTCAAACTAATCCTCATCACTCATATCAAGTTTTTGGAGGATTAAAACAGCACTTACCATAAAATGTATTAAGTATAGTTCCTTTATCTTTTTTAGTTTCAAAAATTAAGTAGCTAATAACAATAGAATTAAAATACTCATTTTCTATATTCCTTAAAGCATTTTTTATTTTTTCATTAAATAAAACAAATTACTCAGATTTCTCATTTAACGTGAGTATTTTTTTGTTGGTCTTTCATACAAAATTATATCTACCTTCCGAGTAACAAAAAAACTTATTATTTAATAAAGAGTTATAATATTAAAGAACTAAAAGGAGGTTAAATGAAAGAATTTTGCATTAAATATAAATTTGAATGGTACAAGTTCCAGTTACCAATTATTTCGCTATTATTAATATTTATTTTTCAAATGATTAATCTTGAAAAAATATACTGATATATACCTTTTATTTTAGTTTTATGTATATCTTTATTTTTATATTTCCCAACAATTATAAGGTTAAAAAAATTTGAGCTAAAGAAAAATGATTTCAAGGCTTGAATAATATCATTTTTTATAATTGATTTAATTTGTTGATTTTTTTTATTGGCACAAATTATTGGATTTTGATCAGGGCTAGATACTTTAGGTTTTTCTTTCGCAATAACAATCATTATAAGTATAAATTCTTTTATTTACTACCAAGTAAATAAATTAAATAAAAGAAAAAACTTCTAAAATATAAAATAAACTTCACATAAAGAAAAAACTTTATTATTATACTCGTGCAAAAACAAATTTATTTTCAAAAGTAGATTAATCTAATTCTGTTAATTATAAATTAAAATTGAAACTGCAATGCTTGTGAGAAAATAATCTCGTAGGAATTCAGTTTCAATTTTAATTCTCACATTTTAAATAATTCTTTATTTTTGGCTTGTTGCATTGTGTGCATTGTTTTTTAATGATCTCTTTAGTAATGAAAAATCAAATAATTACTCTTAAGATAATTCAAATTATCATTACTGTTAATTGACTGCCTATTTTTTTTAATTCAAATACTGAATAAATAGATAAATGTTCTTTTTTTAGGGCTTTATTTATTAATTATAATAATTGAAACAATTACTAAAAAAGAAAAATTTGAATATAAAAAATCGATAGTATCTACAAAAAAAATAAAAGATTAGAAATTTATATAATTTAATTTCGAAAGTATTTGTTACTTTATTAGTAGTTAAACTGTCTGCGCAATGAGTAATAATCGTACTTATAATTATCATGAAGTTTTAAAAGTGATAATACAATGTATTTTTTTAAATAAAATAGTATAAAAATTAGATATTAAAATAACGCTTCAAAATTATATAATCATTTTTTAATTATTAATTACTTACTCTTAGATTTTATACTTTATTTTTGATCTTTTAATTTACCAAAACTTTCATCAAATCATTTACTATATGATCACCTATATCACATAATTTTTGGTTCTGTCCCTCCATAAGTATCTGGTATCATACCTTCAAATGCATCAAAAAGAATTGATCATGTCATTAATCCTCTAATCTTAATCCCATCAGAATTTAATAAATTATAAGCTTTATTGAAAGCTTCTTTTGAACCTGCTCCTCTTCCTGCTGGTTCATTTGTTGAAGCACCAATAATGAATTTATCTGCTGGTATTTGATAAAAACCATTTTGATTATTAGGTTTTGACGTAATGTATTTTGACATTAAATAATAAAATTCACCACGTTTCTCAACATTATCATTTGTAATACTTGTATTTTGTTGAACACCTGTTTTTATAGCGTCTTCACTTGTTTCTACTTGAACACCATCTCCTCAACCATTATAAAATTGGGGATTTATTCAGTCATAATAACCATCAAGACCATCTAAAAATTCTTTATAGTTTCTACCTTCAGTGTTTTTTCTAAGGTAAGGAAATTCAGGGGCCATAGTTATAATAAAATCTTTTCCTTCAGATTTATATTCATCTTTTAATTCTTTAAGGGCTTGAGCTGTTACCTTTTTACTTTCTGAACTATTTAAAGAAGCAGATTCTCAATCTATGTCTAATCCATCAAAACCGTATTCGTTAATCACACTTTTAATGGCTGTTTTTAATTCTTCTTTTTGATCACTTCTAAATTTCATATGTTCAGCAGTAGCTCCTCCCATTGATATAAGTACTCTTTTACCTTGAGATTGTAACGCTTTAATTCCTTCTTTTACTGCAGCAGGATTATTAGGGCTATAAGTTGGCATTTGATATTCTACATTAGAATATAAAAATGATAAATTAATAACATTATAAGAAGAAGTTAATAAATCTTTATCATTTAATGCAATTTTATTTTCAAAATTTCCTCCTCAATCATAATGATATCCAACTAGGGTTTTTACTTCATATTGAACTTCTACACTACCTTTATATTTGGCTAAATTATTAGATTGAATCGTTGCTACTTCATTTGTTTTATTAACTACTTTTAAATCTTTTTCTTGAATTGTTGTATTAGGATTAAATTTTAAAATATTTCTAATGATTCCTGAATCTAAATTATCAGAAATACCATTTAAGTTTCTTTCTTTTATTAAACTGTTTAAATCAATTGCATTTGATGTATCTATAATATATTCTATTTCAACTGATCCACTATATTTTGTTGGGTCAGTTGATTTAACTAATGCGTTTGATGTAGTAATTGATTGTGAATCAATTCCTATTGCATTAATATCTATATTTGGATTTTTTGATTTAATAGCTTGTTTGATTGTGTTTTCATCAGTTGAGTTTAATGTTCCTAGATTTCTTTCTTTTAATACAGAAGATAGAGGAACAGCTTTTGAAGTATCAAGTTTAAAAGTTATGTTTACACTTCCTTTATATTTGCTTGGATTATTTGATGTAACTATTGCTGATGTTTCAGTTATATTATTAATATCTACGTAATTAACTTCTAAATTAGGATTCAATTTTGCTAATTGACTTTTAATAGTTATTTCATCTAATTTATCTAAAGTACCTAAATTTGTATTTGTAATTACTGATGCTAAATCAGTAGCTAAAAGATTTTCATCTACTTTAAAAGTTAAATCAAGATAACCTTCTTTTGGATTAATATAAACATTTTCATCAGTTGAAGTAACTCTAGCTCAACCTCAACCACTTGAAGAATTAAAACCTGTATCATATATTCTTACATAATTAGCATTTAATTTAGAATTATCTTTTACTAAAGCATTTAATATTATATCAGGATCTGCATTAGGTAAAACAGTTGTAATATTTTGATTAGTTATAACATTCGTTAAATTAGTTTTTTCTGGTTTTGTTCCATTGATAGTAAATGTAACATTTACAGATCCCGTATATCTTCCAGATGATGTTGAATTAACTCTTGCTGATGTTTGAGTTATAGAAGTGATACTAATATCTTTTGATGTTAACTTAGGATTTAATTTAATGACTGCTTGTTGAATTGTTAGCGCGTTGTTATCAGATATAATCCCTAAATCTTTTTCAGTGATAACACTACTTAAATTTGGTTTTTTTGCCTGTACTGTAAAAACAACTGTGAGTGAGCCATTATATATAAAATCATCACCTATTATTAATGCTGATGTTGAATCTATTTCTGTAATTTCAAAACCATTAGTATTAATATCTGGATTTTTTGATAATATCGCATTTCGAATTGTACTTTCTGTTTTACTACTTATAACGCCCAATTCAGTATTTATGAGATTGTCTTTTAAAGCAGGGACAATGTAAAAAGAAACTGTAACTTCACCATTATATTTATCCTGACCAATTAAATTTGCAGTTCCTGAACCTTCACTTATATTAATATTTGTTATTTCAAAATCTGATGTAACTAACTTTGGATTATTTAACAAAACAGCTTGTCTTATTTCATATTCTGTTGATTTATTTATAATCCCTAAATTCTTTTTTTCAATGATTGTTGCAATATTAATTTTTTTAGTATTAGTACTACATGATACAGTTAAAATTGTTGTTGGTACTATCAATGATATCGTACCTAATAAACCTAGTAATTTTTTCAAAAAATTTCTCCTTATTTATTTTATTTACAAAATATTATATTTTATATGAAATTCATAATAAATAAAAGATAAGTGTGATATGTGAGTTTATTTTTGAGTAAATTTAGAAAGTAATTTTATTAGTGTTTAAAAAGTGCTTTTATTTGAAAATTTAAAACAAAAAATATGTATTTGATCCAAGCACCAAATACATATTTTTTATTTATTAATTTATTTTTTTATATGTTGAAAGAAATATTTCACTTATAATTATTTTTTAGCTTGTTGCATTGCACGCATTGTTTTTTTAATGTCTGCTTCACTTGGTTTTCTTCCCATACTCATGTACATTGCACGAATTTGTTTTTCTGTAACAGGCGGGTTGTCTTTTAATTGTTTTTTAACCATTGCTCTAGTAATGAAAAAGCCAATGATTGCTCCTAAGATGATTGCTCCTAAGATAACTCCGATTAACATTCCTGCTAATCCTCCTGCTGAAAATTCTGTTGTAAATAATATCATAATTTCACTCTATTCTATTTTTTCTATTTTTAAATTCTTACTTTATAACCTTTTTAATTTTATTAAAAATTTGTTCACTTGTAAATCCATATTCACTAATTACTTTATTAGCTGGTGCACTTGCTCCAAAAATATCGATTCCAATGTTTAATCCATCATCACCTGTATATTTACTTCATCCATAAGTTGTCCCCATTTCAATTGAAACTCTTAATGTTGATTTATCAATAACTTTGTCTTTGTATGATTGTTCTTGTTGATCAAATAAGTTTGTTGATGGCATTGAAACTACTTTAGCAATAATGCCATCTTCTTTTAATTTGTTAGCTGTTTCCATTGCTAATCCAACTTCACTACCAGTTGCAATTAGTGTTACTGTTGCATTTGGTTGGTCTAGCATTACATAAGCTCCTTTTTTAACTTCTTCATAAACATCATTATGAGGTAATTGAGTTAAATCTTGTCTAGTTAAAACTAAAGTTGATGGACAGCTTTTTAAATCTTGTAATGCTATTTTGTATGATGCTAATGTTTCAGCATAATCAGCTGGTCTAAATGTAATATGATTTGGAATACTTCTAATCATTGCTAGTTGTTCGATTGGTTGATGAGTTGGACCATCTTCTCCAACTGCAACTGAATCGTGAGTAAAGATAAATAATTGTTGAGTATTCATAATTGATGATAAACGCATTGCTGGTTTCATGTAATCTGAGAATACAAAGAATCCACTTGAGAATGGAATTAGCCCTCCATGTTGGTGAATACCATTGTTGATTGCTCCCATTGCAAATTCTCTAACACCATAAAGAATGTTTCTTCCACTTCTATTATCAACGTCAAATTGACCATCAGCACCTTTAATTCTTGTTGATGAAACTAAATCAGCTGATCCTCCAATTAAGAATTTAACTTGAGCATTTATGCTATCTCAAATATTTCCTGAACTAACTCTAGTAGCTTCTGCTTTTTCTGGAGTTTTACCTTTTAATGCTTCAAAATCAAAATTAATTTCTTTGTTAATAGCATCTGTGAATTGTTTTCATAATTCACGATTTACAACTTTCAATTTATCTAATTCTTGATTTCATTTTTCTTCAATAGATAAGTTTTTTGAAATATTTTCATTTCAGTGTGCATAAACTTCTGTAGGTATTTCAAAATCATTATATTTTCATTCAAATACATTTTTAACAGTTTCAATATCAGCACCAATAGGAGCTCCGTGCACAGCACTTGTTCCTTGTTTTGAAGCTCCAATACCAATAATTGTTTTAACTTCGATATATGTAGGCTTTTCTGATAATTTAGCATCATTAATTGCTTTTTCAATAGCAACTAAGTCTTCACCATCAGTTACTTTTAAAGTATTTCATTGAGCAGCTTTAAATCTCTCATGCATGTTTTCACTCTGAGCTTTTTCTACTTTGTCGTCTAATTGAATGTCATTTGAGTCGTGAATTAAAATTAATTTATTCAATTTTAATCTACCAGCTAAACTAATTGATTCTTGAGCTACACCTTCTTGTAAGTCTCCATCACCACATAAAACAAATGTATGGTGATCGACTAAATTAATTCCTGATTGATTGTAAACTGAAGCAGTATGAGATTCAGCAATTGCTAATCCAACACCCATCGCAACACCTTGTCCTAAAGGTCCAGTTGTTACATCAACACCTTCAGTTAAATGAGATTCAGGGTGACCTGGTGTTTTACTATTTCATTGTCTAAAATTTTTGATTTCATCCATTGATAAATTATACCCTGCTAAATGTAATGCTGAATATAACAATGCACTTCCATGCCCTGCTGATAATACGAATCTATCTCTATCAAATCATTTTGGATTTTTAGGGTTATGTTTCATTATCTTGTTAAATAATGTATAGACAACTGGAGCAGCACCTAAAACTATACCAGGGTGCCCTGAATTTGCTTTATTAATAGCTGAAACTCCTAAAATTCTTAAAGCATTTAAGTTGTTGTTATTTTTGTTTATCATGTTTCTCTCCTTCTTTTTTTAGTTTACTTGGTGTAACGTCATTTCCATTTGCATCAATTACTTTTGTATTTTTTAGTTGTTGCTCAAAACCACTTCTAAAGTATTTTAAGTAAAGCACTTTTAGTTCTTCTCTATAAGCACTTTCTTTTGCATTTAACTCACGCTCTTTTTTGATCTTTGCCAAACGGTTTATTTCTTTTATAACTTCTGGCATAGTTAATTCTTTTAATTCACTCATTTTAATACTCCCTTAAGTTTATTTTATACTAAACCAATGGTTTTCTTAATGTTGTTTCAACTTCAACATTGTCAGTTGGAATATTTATTGTTATTTTCATAGAATTTTTTACTTTAAAATTAAATCATCCTAATCCTGAAATAGATATTTCAAATTCTTTATTAATATCTTTTTCATTAAAAATAAACTCTCTTTTTATAAACTTTGTATTAAAGTTATACGGAACTATATTTTCCTTATTTCTATTGTAGTAATCAAATGCATTTTTTATATTTGTTCTGTGTAATTTAACTTCCTTATTATTAAAGAAATGAAAACTATTAATTTCTTCCTCTATTCATTCAAAATCAACTCAAGCTATTCCTGCATAAAAAATAGTATTGCCAGGTTTTAATTGGAATGTATTTTGGGCAACCTCTTTATTAAAATAAATGTATTTTCAATCTTCTTTATTTAATAAATTTGCTGTTGAATTACTTCTAGCTATTCCTGGAGTATCAAATATTATGTCATCACTTGATAATTTAATTTGAATAAAATCTAGTGTTGTATTAAAGTATTTTGATTCAACAATTTGTGGGATCAAATTATTTGCTTTTAACAAAGAATTAATAATTGATGACTTACCAACGTTTGAACTACCTATAAAATATTTTTTAGTTTTAGTTTTTTTAATTTTGTTTAATAAACTATTTGTAAAGTTGTTTTTAAAACTAGTGTTCAATATAATATTTGCATCAAATAAATCGCTTTTTGCAAATAGATCAGTTATATATCTTCTTATTTTGGCTAGCTTAACTGCTTTTGGAAGTAAATCTATTTTATTAACAACAATTGTCACAGGGTATTTTTTAATAGCTGCTTCAATTTCTTTTACTCTGCTTCCTTCTAAGTCAAAAATATCAATAATATAGAAAAATTCAATGTCTTTTGGTCTTTCATTTTGAATTAAAGTTTTTAATTTTAAAATAAATTGTTCAGCATTTATTTCTTGATTAATTAACTCATTGTAATTTTTAATTTTAAAACATCTCAAACAGTATTCATTTTCAGGTTTAATAACATAACCGGGCTTGTTTTGATCACTATTTTGTTTTAAAATTCCACAACCTATACACTTGCTCATGTTTCCCCCATTTGTTTATTCATAATATAACTTAAGAATTTGATTAAAACTAATATTTTTAGAACATCATCATAACAATGCGATCTAGCTTCTTTTAAACTTTTTGATAATTTATCATGTTCACTTTGTGACACTTTTTCTAAACTAAATAGTTTTAATGCTCTACTACATAAGAATGTAATATTATCTTCTTTAAAATTGTATTTGCTATGTAATTCTTCTGTATAATCAAAGAATTTTTTCAAGCTTCTAATTTTGATTGAATCTTCAATATCACCTTTTTTAAGATTTTGTTCATTATAAAATTTTGTTCCATCTTTTAAATAATTTGCAAAACTTAAGTTTTGTTCTAATGCATCATAAATATCAAAACTATTTAATCTATATTTTTTTGTATCTTTGTTAAAAATAAATAAATCAGTTTTTTTGTTTTTAAATAATGCTTTATAAGTATTAATTCATTGTTCAATTATTTTTTTATCATTATCTTGTCCAGCAAAAATAATAGTTCTAATGTTTTTATTAATACACATATTTATAAAACTTTTGATCATTGATTGATATTGACTTTTAAAGTCATATTTATCATCATTTACTTTTCTTTTTATTGATAAACTATTAATTGACTTATGATTGTTTCTTGATTGAATCTCATTGAAGCTTTTAGCAAATGAATAGTTCATCAAATAAACTATGTCTTTTTCTTTTTCCCCATATAGTTTTGGTTCAATATTGTCAAAATCATGACTACGATTAAAGAACTCTGTATCTAAAATTAAAACTGGAAACTTAATTTCTTTTAATTTATTTTGTAAACCCTCAAAGTTAAAGTGAATCGATTGGTATTTATTTAATTTAACTGAATTATTTTTTATTTCCAAATTTTTATACTTCATAGTTCTCTTCTTTTCCTTTTTATATTTTAACAAATTAATATAGTAATTCATTGTTGTATAATATTATTTATAGGTTATGAGACGTTAAACGGAGGTTTTTTCATGATATTAAGTAAATTAGTCAGCAACATATTAGTTGATGAAATAATTGATGATGTTAATGCATGTATAAAAAATATTAATTTAGTTGACGAATTAAATGACTCAAACGAATATAATTTTGATAGTTTGTATAAAATGTATGATAAAAATTTAATTAAATTAGTTAATTTAGAAAAAGATTTATCAAAGATTGATGAGTTTATTGATGAGTTTATTGAAGAAATAAGTAAACTATTAATCGAAGAAAAACAAAGTTTCAATAAAACTAATAAAAAAGAGCAAGAAAATAAAAAAAGAATATTTGAATTTATCATTTTTGTTCAAAATAAATTAATGAACTGTAAAAAAGTAATTATTTCTTTTAACTGAATATTAAACAAAATGGGTTTAGATATTGAAATAAATAAACAAAATGAACCAGAATTTTACTCTCTAATTGAATTTAATATTAGCAAAAGATTCAAAACCATAAGAGAACAATTTGGCATAAATATAAGCATATTAGATTCATCTGATATATTACTTGAAGAATTTGAAACATTCTCATTAAATGGTAAAAAGAAGCTCTTGGAAAAAATTTTAAGAGATATAAATTTTGATTCTATATTAGAAATGAATGATGTTGAAGAAATTATAAGAATTTCAAAGTTGTCTACTTCAATCAATTTTCTAATAAAGTTTATAGATGTTGTAAATTTTATTAGAAAAACAATTTAATATAAAAAATACTTCACATGTGAAGTATTTTTTCTTATTTAATTTCTACAATTAATTCAATTGAGTTATCAATATCTCCGTTTTCACTAACTAAAATAGTTTCAACTATTTCACCAAAATTATCAGTTTTTTGACTCATACCTACAACTATATAGTCTGAGTTATTATATCTTACAATTTCTCCAACTCTAGCAATATGATCAAGATTTATTGAGTCAATTTGATCAACTTCTTCATCAGATTGTCAGTTTAAGTTATCAATAGTTCCAATTTCATCTTCATCCATTGACTCAAATAGTTCTGAGTATTTATCTTCGACATCATCAAGAAATTTTAATGCATCCATTGTTGAGTCTTCACGTGCATCATTTAGCATTTCTTCATCTAAATTAGTACTTAATAAACTTTCATATTTATCTTCGACATCATCAAGGAATTTTAATGCATCCATTGTGCTAGCTTCTTGATCAATACCAGACGATAATGTTACGTTTTCAAACATTGTATCATCAACGTCTAATTCTTCAGACTCAAATTCAAATAATGTTCTTTCCTCTTCACTAAAAAATAAATCATCAGTTTCGTTATTGACTTTTTCAGTATAACTCTCAAGATTGCTAATTGTTTCTTCAATTTGATTTAATTCTTTTTCAATTTCATGATCAAAGTTTTCATCAATTTCACCATATTGAACTTTATTATCTATTAAATGAGTTGTTGGTCCCTCTTTAACTTCAGTTTTAATACTTATTTCTTCGATATTATTGTACTCGTCATCGCTAAATTGATTTTCACTTATTATTGATATCTCTTTTTCCTCAAATGTATTAAATTCAAAGTCTTTTAAACTATCTTCTTCAGTTTCCAATAAACTTGCAGTTGTCATTTCCTCTAATTCTTCATAGTCTTCAGTTTTGATTGCATCTTCATCAAAAGCAAAGTTTAATTCATTTTTTTCTTGTGTTATATCTGTTGATTTAAATGGTTTATTAAATCCTTCTTTAATATAATCTTTTTCATGTAAAAAATGAACTTTATCTTCTTCTGAATTAAATCTAATTTCTTTGTTAGGTTCTTCAAATGATAATGCTTCACCATCTAATTCATTGTAATCAGCAGTTTGAATTGAATCATCACTTTGTTCATTTAATTCAGCTGTATTTAAGAAAGTATCATCATGTTGTCTTTCTTCTGTTTCTTCAAATATAGTTAGTGTATCTTGTTTTAATTCTTCATAGTCTTCAGTTTTGATTGCATCTTCATCAAAAGCAAAGTTTAATTCATTTTTTTCTTGTGTTATATCTGTTGATTTAAATGGTTTATTAAATCCTTCTTTAATATAATCTTTTTCATGTAAAAAATGAACTTTATCTTCTTCTGAATTAAATCTAATTTCTTTGTTAGGTTCTTCAAATGATAATGCTTCACCATCTAATTCATTGTAATCAGCAGTTTGAATTGAATCATCACTTTGTTCATTTAATTCAGCTGTATTTAAGAAAGTATCATCATGTTGTCTTTCTTCTGTTTCTTCAAATATAGTTAGTGTATCTTGTTTTAATTCTTCATAGTCTTCAGTTTTGATTGCATCTTCATCAAAAGCAAAGTTTAATTCATTTTTTTCTTGTGTTATATCTGTTGATTTAAATGGTTTATTAAATCCTTCTTTAATATAATCTTTTTCATGTAAAAAATGAACTTTATCTTCTTCTGAATTAAATCTAATTTCTTTGTTAGGTTCTTCAAATGATAATGCTTCACCATCTAATTCATTGTAATCAGCAGTTTGAATTGAATCATCACTTTGTTCATTTAATTCAGCTGTATTTAAGAAAGTATCATCATGTTCTGTTTCTAACGAATTTTCTAAAACTATTAATTCTTCATCTTCAGCATACTCAATCTCTCCAAGAATATCAATCGTTGAGTAGTCATTAATTTCATCGTCGAATAATGCTACTGTTTTTTCATCTTCTGGTAATTGATCATAGTTTTCAAAGATTAAATCATCATTATCTATATTTTCAGAAACTGGATCAGTTTGATTATCACTATATTCTTCAAATAATATTTCTTTTTTATCTGCTTGTAATGTTGAAGAAATAATTTCACTAATTGTTTTTTCATTCGTATTAATGGTTGCATTAGTTTTTAGTTCTTCAAAAGTTGATGTTAAATCGATTGAATCTTCATCAAAATCTAATTCTTCTGATTTATCAAAGTTTTCACTAATTGTTTTATTAATTGATTCAATCAATTCAGAGGCGTCTTGAGATTGCTCTTCGTCATAAGTTGGGGTTGTATTGTCTTCTGTGATATCTTCAAGTGTTTCATTTGTTAAATCATTATCAACTGTTTCAGCATAAATGTTGGTAATTAAAATCTCTCCTTCTTTTGAAACAACTTCTTCAAAAGCAATTTGTTTTGGTTTTTCTTCTTCTGCTTGTCTTTTTCATAAGTTATTAGATAAAGAATTTAATCTACTGCGTTTTTGTTTATTTTGATTTATTTTGCTAAAAGGATCTTGTAGGTCTTTAATTAACTTTTCAGTTTGTTTTTCATTAACCATTTTAACATTATTTTTAGCTTCTAAAACCTCAACTCTAGCAACATACTTTTCTCATGCTTGAGATAGGTCTTTTTTGTTGTCATCAAGTCAAATTAAATATAGTGTATATTTTTTAATATGTTCCTGAGTTGCTTTGTCATAATTTAAAAGTTCCTTATTTAAAATTGCCAATGTTGCATCAGCTGAAAACTTTTGTTTTAGAATGTAATTATTTATTTTATTTATTAAATCTATTGAAACGTTTCTCATATTAACCCCTTTTAAATAAATTATACTTTATTTACAGCTGTTTTATTATTTCAGAATAGCAAAAAAAACGGTAAAAATACCGTTTTTTTACATTTTACTCAACTTTTCTTCAATAAGTTCTAATTGTTGTTTATATAATTCGTATTTTTCTTTCTCTTCTTTAATTTTTGAAGGAGCTGCTTTAGAAATGAAATTTTCATTATTCAGCATTCTTTCTGATCTAGATATTTCATTCTGAAGTTCTTTTTGCTTGTTAACTAATTCCTCTAACATTTTTTCTTTATCAATGAAATCATCATTAGGAATTTCAATAAAGAAGTCAAGAACTGGTAAGCTTGTTGTTTCAACTGATATGTCTTCATCAATTGTTAAATTTGCATTAACAAATTCATTTAAGAAGTTATTAATTTCTTTAGTATATTTACTTATGATATCTAAATTACCATTAGTTGCATTTCAATTTAAAACAACGCTGTTTTTAATATTGTTTGTTGCTCTAAATTCTCTTATTGAATTAATTAATTCAATGACTACATTAATATAATCTGTTTCAAAAATAAATTCTTTATCAAATCATGTTTCTTCTAAAATAGAATTTTTCATATCTAATGTTTTGTAAATATGTTCAGTTACAAATGGAAGATATGGATGTAACATAATTAAAATATTCTTTAATAAATAAACTATTGTTTGTTGAGTTGCTTCTTTTGTTTCTGAATTGTTTAAATTTACTTTTGCAAATTCAATGTATCAACTACAGTATGTATTTCAAACAAAATCATATAGCATTTTTCCAGCAATAGCAAATTCATATTTATCTATTAAATAATTAACTTGTTTTGAAACTTTACTAAATTCAGATAGAACCCATTTATCAGTTTCATTTAGTGCCGTTGAATTTAGAATTTCTTCTTCAGTTCAAAATTTGAAGTTTTCTTCTAAATTCATTAAAACGTATCTTGAAGCATTTCATAATTTGTTAATAAAGTTTCAAGCTGATTTAACTTTAGCATCACTATATCTGATATCTTGCCCTGGAGTAGAATTGGTTAATAATGAAAATCTCAATGAATCTGAACCGTTATTAGCAATGACATCCATTGGATCAATTCCATTCCCTAATGATTTACTCATTTTAGTTCCATTTTCGTCTCTCACTAAACCATGAATTAGAACATCATTAAATGGTATTTGCCCTGTATATTCAATTGTTTGGAATATCATTCTTGAAACTCAAGAAAAAATAATATCATGTCCTGTTACTAATACACCATTAGGTAAGTATTCTTTAAAGTATTTTGATTCAAAACCTTTACCACGCATTAATGTAGCAAATGGTCATAAACCTGATGAGAATCATGTATCTAAAACGTCTTCATCTTGAATTCAATTTTCAGCATCTGCTGGTGCTGTTATTCCAACATAAATTTTTGTTTTATCATCTTTGTGATATCAAGCTGGAATTCTATGTCCTCATCATAATTGTCTTGAAATAGTTCAATCATGAATGTTTTCCATTCATTTTTTTAACACTTGATCAAAACGTTCAGGGAAGAATTTAATATGTTTATCACTTTCTTGAAGTTTTAAAATCATATCAGCAAAACTATCCATTTTCACAAATCATTGATCGCTTAAATAAGGTTCAACAACAGCATTACTTCTTTCGCTAAAACCAACTTGGTGAATCATAGGTTCAGCTTTTATGAAAGTATTTGCTTTTGTCAGATTTTCAATGATTTTAGTTCTAGCATCAAAACGATCTAATCCTTCATATTCACTTCCACCCATTTCATTTATTGTTCCATTTTCATTCATACAAATAGGTTTTGCTAGATTATGACGAACAGCTATTTCAAAGTCATTTAAATCATGTGCTGGAGTGCATTTCATAACTCCAGTTCCAAATTCTAATTCTACATAATCATCAGCAATAATTGGAATAGCTTGTTTATTAACTGGGTTAATAGCATTTTTACCAATAAATGATTTGTATCTTTCATCTTTTGGATTAACTACTAAACATTGATCAGCAAACATAGTTTCTGGTCTTGTTGTAGCAACACTTAAAAATTCATTAGTTCCTTCAATCATGTATTTAAAGTGATACATAAATCCTTCAACTTCTTTATAAATAACTTCTACATTTGAAATTGCAGTTTTTTGAATTGGATCTCAGTTAACAATTCTTTTTCCTTTGTAAATTAAACCTTTATTGTAAAAGTCCACAAATATTTCAGTAACAATTTTATTAATGTCTTCATCTAATGTGAATTTTTCCATGCTGTAATCAAATGCTAAACCTAGTTTAGCTCATTGTTGTCTAATAATTGATGCATATTCATGTTTTCATTTTCATGCTTGCTCTAAGAATTTTTCCCTTCCTAATTCAAAACGGCTTATCCCTTGTTCTCTTAGTTTAGCTTCAACTTTAACTTGAGTGCTAATTCCAGCATGATCCATTCCTGGTAAATATAATACATCAAATCCATTTAATTTTTTAAATCTAATAATTGCGTCTTGCAAACTTCCATCTCATGCATGACCAATGTGTAGTTTACCTGTTACATTAGGTGGAGGTAAAACAATAGAAAATTTTGGTTTTTTAGAATCTGGGTTAGCTTTGAAATATTCATTTTGAATTCATCAATCATATCTATTCTTTTCAACTATTTCATAACTATACTTAGTTTCTAATTCTTTTTTCATCATTTATCTCTCCATTTCAATATATTAATTTTATAATATTTAGTCTTTAACAAAAAGTAAAATCATATTATTTATGTATAAATAAAAAAAATAATGAGGTAAACCCATTATTTTTTACGTTTTTTATTTTGTTCTTTTACATCTTGATTAATCATTTCAGCTATTAATATTTGATTTTTTTGTCAATTACCAACTGATAAATGATATGAGTAAAATACAATAGCATCTATCATTAAGATTAATAAGAATGGAACAATTGAAATTGCAAATGCTACAAACATAATTCAAATATTATCACTTGTTCATTTTGATGTTTCTTTTGAATATCCTACCAATCCTAAAATACTATCATTCAATCCAGGAATTGTTATAACTCCAATTGATAAAACTAATGCAATTAACGATGCATAAATTAATGGCTTAGAAACTTGTAATCTAATTTTTTTAGATGCTTTTCAATTCGATATTTTGATTAAATGCGCAAAGAATAAAGGCGACATAACTATTGTTATAAACATTGCTGTTCTTCCAAATACAATATATTCATCTAATAATTTATTTCTATCAATAGCTGATAAACTACTATTCATAATTGCATGAATTTGTTCTAGTCAGTTATTTGAATCTAAATTTATTTTTCCAATATATTCACCTGAATTAAATACATTGTTTCAAGCATTAACATCTGTAGCCATCATTCCAATAAAGAATGAGCCAATTGAACATAATGCAGATAGCATTCCAATTTTAATAATAGGAATTATTAATCCTTTTAATAACCCATTCTTACCAACTTGTGGTTTAAGTTTCATTAGAGTGTTATCTAAAGGACCCATTCCAATAGCAATAGCTAAACATGATTCTACAATTAAGTTAATATATAAAATGTTTGTTGCTTCTAATGGTGATATTTTAAATATTAAAGAAATAATTAAAATTGATAAAACATTTGCTAAGTTGAAACCCATTAATAAAGTTATTGCACGTTTAATTTTTTGATAAACATTTCTTCCTTCATTAACTCCAGTCATAATAGTTGCAAAGTTATCATCAGTTAAAATAACATCACTGGCTTGTTTAGCCACATCAGTACCAGTGATACCCATAGCAACCCCTATATCAGCTTTACTTAAACTTGGTGCATCATTTACTCCATCACCTGTCATTGAGACAATGTATCCTTTTTTTTGTAATGTAGCAACAATCTTAACTTTATGTTCTGGGTTAACACGAGCAAATACTCTAATATTATCAATAACTTCTTCTAATTCTTCATCAGACATTGTATCTAACTTATCTGATGAGATAACTTGTTTAGATTCATATGCTAGTCCTAAATCTCTGGCAATAGCTAAAGCAGTAATGGCATGATCACCTGTAATCATACATACTTCAATTCCAGCAGCATGAGCTTCTTCAATAGCTTGAACAGCTTCTTTTCTAACTGGGTCAATCATAGCGACAGCTCCAATAAAAGTAAGTCCTTTTTCTTCAAGTTTTCCATTTTTCACTTCTTTGTATGCAAAAGCTAAAACTCTTAAGGCATCATCACTTAAATTGGTACTTGCACGCATAATTTCGTTTTTATGTGATTCAGTCAGTTTAATAACTTCGTTTTCAATCATTATATAATCACAAATACTTAATAATTGATCAATAGCACCTTTAGTAAATGCTACTGATTTTTTATTAACAGTATTTAATGTACTCATTAATTTTCTTTCGCTATCAAAAGGTATTTCATCAATTCTTTCGAATTTTTTACGATAAACTAATTCATCAACACCCATTAATTCAGCAAAATCAACTAATGCTAATTCAGTTGGGTCACCAATTCTTTCAGTTCCTTCAGTAATACTATCATTAGGTAAAACCAATGCTTTTAACAATAACTCTTTTTGAATGTTTTTATCTAAATCTAAATATTCATTAGCATCTATTATTCTATTGTTATCAATAACTTTTTTAACAGTCATTTTATTTTGAGTTAAAGTACCAGTTTTATCTGTACAAATAACATTAACTGATCCTAAAGTCTCAACACTAGCTAATTTTTTAACTATAACGTTATTTTTAGCCATTCTTTTTGTTGAAAAACTTAATGTTATAGAAATTACAGCAGCTAAAGATTCAGGGATAATTCCAATTGCTAAAGTAATAGCAACCATTAAATAACTTGCTCAAGCTTCAAAACCACCAACAAATGATAATAATAAAAATACAAGAATACCAACGAAACCAGCAACACAACTAATTACATATCCAAATTTGCTAATTTTTTTCTCAAGTGGAGTTTCACTCTCTTCATTTTTGTCAATTGCTTCTGAAATTTTTCCAATTTCAGTGTTTAATCCTGTTCCAATAACAATTCCAACAGCTCTACCTGCAGTTGTAAATGTTGACATGAAAGCAATATTTGTTTTTTCAGCTAATATTGTAGTTTCTTTAATTGCTTTATGAGTTTTTTCAACAGGCACAGACTCACCAGTTAAAATTGCTTCATCAATCATGAAATCAGCTGATTGAACAATTCTTAATTCAGCAGGCACATATTTTCCAGCCTCAAGGACTACAATATCTCCAATTACTAAATCAGAAGCATCAATTTCTTTTTGATTATTTTCTCTTAAAACAATCGCTTTTGGTTTAGAAAGTGATTTTAAAGCATCTACACTTTTTCTTGCTTTAACTGTTTGCACTGTTTCTAAAACAGCATCAACAATAACAATAAGCATAATAACTACAAAGTCAATAAACTCATGAAAGCCTATTTTTTGGCCAGGTGATGAAATTAATGGGGCTATAACTGATATAACAGCAGCAAACATTAATATTAGTTGTAATGGTTCAATAAACGCATGCAAGAAAGTAACTCATCAAGGAGTAACTTTTCCAGTTGGCAACTCATTTTTACCATTTTCTAAAAGTCTCTTTGCAGCTTCTTCTTCTGTTAAACCTGCTCTTATATCAGTATCTAACTTATTTTCAATTTCTTTTATCTGACTACTCTCTCAACTATCCATTTTCTACCTCTATTAATCTAATTAAAGCATCATAGCTTTCTTTAATATTTATTTTATCTAAATTTGAAACTTTAATAAATACATCATTTTGATCAAACTCTAAAGTTTCTTTTATTAATTTTTCATTTTTTGCAATTTCATTTCTTTTTAATTTGTCTAACTTAGTTCCAATCATTAAAACTGTTATATTGTTTGCCTTTAAAAAATCATACATTTGAATGTCATCATTTGTTGGTTTGTGTCTTAAATCAACTAACATACAAACTAGTTTTAAGTTTTCTCTTGATGTTAAATAATCTTCCATCATAATACCAAACTCAACTTTCATCGAGTTAGATATTTTAGCATATCCATAACCAGGAGCATCAACAAGTCTAAAACTACCATTATTTATATCAAAAAAATTTAATAATCTTGTTTTACCTGGTGTATTAGCAACTTTTGCTAATTTTTTCTTATTTGCTAATGTATTAATAAAACTAGATTTACCTACATTACTTCTTCCCACAAAACAAACTTCTGGCGTAGTATCTTCAATTCATCCAGACTTATTTGCTGCAGATTTTATAAATTCACTTTGTTTAAACATATTTACCTCCTATATAAATTCTGTTTTAATTTTTAATTCAGTTAGAAAATCTTTTAGTTCTCAATGATATGAAACCTTTATGAAATCATAACCTTCAGCTTCTTTAACTTTAAATATTATTTTTTTGCGATTAACATCATTTTTTATTAATTCAATTTCCTCAAAATTAAATACTCTATTTCAAATAACTAATTTACTATTTTTTACTAAAATATAAATTGATTTAATTTTATTTTGAATTAATGATATTCAAGCAATTAACATTAACATATAGATAATAGAAATAATTGATTGAACTAGAATTATTTGATTGCTCATTACTATTAGACAAACAATTGTTAAAACAATAAAAGCAATACTCATAGCTAATAGCAATATAAAATAACTTAAACATAAGTTAAATATTTTCTTGTTTTTGTAATATTTATTTTCTTGATCTATTAATTTTTTAATTTGATTAAAAATTTTATAGTCTTTACTGGTTAAAAAACCTCAATAAGACATAAGAAATAAAGTAGTTACTAAGGGGAATATAATTATTTTCATTTTAATCATTCTCGATTCTAAAACTTGAAATAATAGATTTTAATTTTAAATCAGCATTTATAAAGTAAATTTCTTCATTTGTTGTTTTCAAATAAGTTGTCTTTAAATATTCACCATTAAAGTTTAAAATAAAATATTCATTTAAAAGAACTTTATTCAATTTAATAATTTTAAATTCATTACCATCATCTAAAACAATTCTTTTATTACTTATATAAATAAGCGTTTTCTCAAGGTTATTTTGTTTTGTTTTGAATTTAAATAATGAATAATTTTTCTTTAAATTTTTTACATATTGATCATATTCATCATCAAATTCTTTTTGTTTGCTTTTTTTAACTTCAATTTCATTATAAGAAACATCTAATTCATCAACATAATAAACTTTCTCATCATCTGCTAATTGAAATTTTATTTTAATTGGTTTTAAACCTTTTAAAACTTCTTTTTCAGTTTTACTATATTCTGCTATTTCTTTAAGATATTCATCATTAATTTTTTTATAAGGTTTATGCTTAATTGAATAAAGAAAAGCTAATATTCCTACAATAAAAAGTATTAATGCATATAAACCTATTATGCAAATTGCAATTATAAATTTTGAATTCATTTTATTCTTCTTCAAAGCCCATTTCGTATTGTGATCAAATATCAATTAAGCTAATTAATGATTCAGCTCTATTTAAAATTGATAAAATTTCATATTTTTTTTCTTTATCAATGCGTCTTTCAATTTTTAGTAAATTGATGGCTAATTTGCTTGCTTCTCTTAAATCATTTAAATTTTTTTCTTCTGATCCAATTTTTAGAATTTTGACAAATTCATTTTCATTGTCAAAAATATTATTTAATTCAGAAATAGTATCTTTGTAAATTTTGTTAACTTGTTTAATTATTTCTTCTTTAAAAATTTCTAAAATATTTTCTTGAGTTACAACAATATCTTTTGTTTCAACTAATTCTGTAAATTTAAATAAGAATTCATCAGGTGTTAAAAAATCACTCATTGCTGATGCTACTTGTAAATCAGAAACTATATCAAATTCTTCCATATGATTTAATGCTTTGATTTCTAATAATAATTGCTTTTCAAGGCTTTTTAGTCTTGTCAGCATTTTAACTAAGTCTTCTAATTCTTCAACTTCATTTAATTCATCTAAAAGAAATGTTAGTTCTTTATTATTTTTTAATTCTGCTTCAATGTTCTCTAAGCTTGAAATGATAATAGCCAAACCTGGTTCTAAAAAATCAATTTCGATTTCATTATTCATATTCTTTCTCCCTTTTAAAAGTTATAATTTATTTAATTATACCTTATAATATAAAAAAGAATAAAATAGAGGAGTTATAATGATTCAAAATTTTAAGTTAAAAGAACTAAATGAAGTTGAATTATCGCATTTAGAAGAATTAAATTCATGATGAGATAAACCAGTTAACAAAAGGATAAAAAAATGTAAAATTTTTATTACTAAATTTGGATTGCAACCAAATGATTACATTACTTTTGACAACATAAACGAAGTTAATTTTAATGTTTTTATTAGAGGGATTAATAACTATTTAAATTTCTATACGCCTAAATTAAAAACTATAGTTAGTGAAAGACATGCTTTTAAAAAATTTGATAAATCAATTATTAATTATATGCAGTTAAATGGATATGTTGCTTCTTTAAGCACTATAGCTGCATTCTACACTGAAAAAGTTGATTATGATCTTAATAATTTTAATAAAACAGAAGCAATTAATTTTGCTAATAAACTTTTATTGGATAAATGAAATAAATTTAAAAAAGAAGTGCTTGTAACATTTGGTGGTAATGAAATAATTAAAGATGTTATTAAAGGGATTTTTGAAAATGAAGTTGTTTATGATGGGATTTTTTTTGATTCAAGGGTTATTATTAACACAATCGTTAAATATACGTCAAACCTATTAAAGCGAACTGAAATAACAGAAAAACAATTCTTAAATATCATGTATTTAGCATATCTTCAATCAAATTATATTGAATCATTCATTTATATTTATAAAGGTTTTACAATCAATTTAAAATAAAAAAAGAACTGTTAGAAATTAAAACTAACAGCTCTTTTTTTTACTAATAAACTTTTATTTCTTGTCCATTAACATCGCTTTCAATAACATCAATAAATGCTTTTGCAGCTTTTGCTGCTGGTACTGATTTTACACCTTTAAAATATTCAGCATATTCAACCATTGATTCATCAAGTACACTTGGACTAATACAGTTAATTCTGATATTTTTTTTAATATCAAATGCAGCAGCTCTTGCAAAAGCTGCAACAGCACCATTAGTTAAAGCATACATTGTTCCCATTTTAATTAGTTCATCTTTAATTACACCAGCAATTAAAGAAATACTTCCTTTTTCGTTTAAATATTTGCTTCCAATTAATACCATGTTAACTTGACCTAATAATTTACTATTTATTGAGAATTTTAAATCATCTTGAGTTAAATCCTCTATTGGTTTCATTTCAGCTGAACCAGCAGCATTAACTATGTGATCCACATTACCTATTTTTGCAAACATAGCTTCAATACTTTCTTTTGAAGTCATATCTACATGAACATCACCTGTTTTTCTTCCAGCTGTGATTATTTCATAAGATCTATTTTTTTCTTTTAATTGACTAACAATGGCTGAACCCAAAGTTCCACAACCACCTAAAACTAATATTTTCATATTTATCTCCTCTTTTACTTTTAAATAAATTATATATTGAATTTTAATTAATAAATAATATTAGAAAGAATATAAAAAAAAGATGCATATAAGCATCTTTTAGCATTTTTGCTAATTATTATTTGTATTTACGGTTTTGTTTTTGTTTGTAAATTCTTTTTTCTTTTTTACTTAGGTGATATTCACGTTTTCTAGCTTCAGCTTTATTAGATGATGCTACTTTTTGAAATCGTTTAAGAGCTTTTTCAATTGATTCTCCCTCATGTACGATAATACTTGCCATTTTTTCAACTCCAATTCAATAAACTATTAATATTTTATCTTAAACTGAGTACAAATTACAAGACTTTTAATAAAAATAATATTATTTAATGAAAATATTAAAAATAAATTTTTAGTTTCTATAAGAATCATCAAAGTTTTTTATCAGATTTTTTTCTCATGATAAAGTAAGGAATAAATATTACGAACAGTACAATTGCTAATATTGTAAAGAAAACTAACATGCAAAATTTATTTGCAGCTTTTTTTAAAGCTATTTGTTGATCAAGAGGAATTATTTCATATCCATAAAATGAATCAATATTACCTTTTCTTGAATAATTAAACATTAGTGAAAAAATTTGAATAACAGCAGTTAATGATAAAACTATAATAAAAATCATTATTTCTGAATCTAAACTAACTTTATCTGATTTATTAACTAAAAATAAAATTAGAGTTGTTAAGCCACCGTATAAATAGATTCCAAAACATGTTCAATTTAAGTAAATATGTCTTTTAACTATTTTTTTGTAACTTTTAATTATAAAGAACGGGATTCTTTCTCTTCCCATTAATAAATCTGTTTTATATCCTTTGACATCAATCAAGATATGTCTTAAATCAATTAAAGCTATTACCATTACTATTAAACTCAAAATTAAAATACTTATCATAATTGCTGCACTTGGGATTAATTCAGGCTTAATCTTCAAAAAGTTTTGACCATCTTGAATCTTAATATAATTTAAAGCAATAAAGAACGCAGAAACTAAAGCACAAATAATTGATGTAAACATTAAAAAAGCAATTTTGTATTTTTCCATCTTAATTTCTTTAGCAATTCTTTTGTTCACATTAACTGCTTCTAATTCTTTTTTTGTAAACTCTGGAGCTATAGCAATAAATTTTTTATCACCTAATATTGATTCTTTAGAATTAACATAGTTTGGATTTTTGATTTGATTTTGTTCATTTGGATTTTGTTGATTTATTCCATTCATAATATCATTATTCATTATTTTTTACCTTTCTTTACTTTTGGTTTCTCTAATTATTGAGTTAATTTCTTCATCAATTTTAATTTTTTCAAGCTCTAAGTTATTATTACTTTTGTCAATTTTTGTTTTTGTCACAATAAACTTCGTTAAATAAATAATCAAAGATAATAAAAGAAGTGATGCAAAGAAAATAAAAATAAATAAAAACGGGATTGGTTTACCAAATATAACTAAGGCATTTTCTATATCAAATATTCCTTTCATAGCATTCTCCTTTAAATAATTTTATCATTTTTTAGTTTTATTTGTTTTTTAGTTAAAATACTCTGTATTAAATAAAAAACTAAACAATTAATGTTTAGCTTATTTTATTGTTTTAATACTTAATTCTGTTAATTGCTTATCTTCAACATAACTAGGTGCGTCATTCATCATATCAATTCCTTTTGAATTTTTAGGGAATGCTATAACATCTCTAATTGACTCTGAATTAGTTAATAACATAATTACTCTATCAATACCAAAAGCAAATCCTGCATGGCTTGGTGCTCCATATTTATATGCATTGATAAATCAACCAAAGTTTTTTTCAATAGTTTCATCATCTAATCCTACTGCTTCAAACATTCTCTGTTGAATTTCTGAGTCTGTAATACGAACTCCACCGCTTCCAAGTTCAAATCCATTTAACACTAAATCATAAGAATCAGCAATTGCTTCTTCTTTATTATTTTCAAAATCAGCAATTGATTTAATATTTGGCATTGTAAATGGGTTATGAGCTGCTACATATCTTTCTTCTTCATCACTTCATTCATATAATGGGAAATCAACAATTCATAATAATTTGTAGTCATTAGGATCTGTTAAGTTTAGAATCTCAGCTGCTTTATTTCTAACAGCACCTAACATATCTGAGATTTTGTCATATTTACCAACATTTAATAAAATAGTTGCTTTGTCTTTAATATCAAATTGTTTTATTAAAGCTTCTTTTTCACTATCTGATAAACTTGAAGCAATTGAACCACTTCAATTTCCGTTCTCAAATTTAGCAAAAGCTAAATTGTTAAAGTTTTTTTGTTTTGCAGTTTCAGTTAAAACTTCTAATTGTTTTTTGCTTAATAATTCTTCAGCACAAATTCCCCTGATTGTTAAATTATTTTCTTTGAAACCTTCAAATAACTTGATTTCAGTTTTATCAAAGATACCATTTAATGTATTAATTTTTAAATCAAATCTAATATCTGGTTTATCACTACCATATAAATCGATTGCTTCTCTAAAAGGCATTTTGATTAATTTTTCTTTAAAATCAATTCCCTTAACTTCCAAGAATATTTTTTTAATTACTTTTTCAATTTGGTCTTGAACTTCTTCAGCTGTAGCAAATGACATTTCCATATCTAATTGAGTAAATTCGGGTTGACGATCATTTCTTAAATCTTCATCTCTAAAACATCTAACGATTTGGTAATATTTATCAAATCCACTAACCATTAACAATTGTTTATATAATTGTGGTGATTGAGGTAAAGCATAAAAAGTATTTTTGTTTAATCTTGAAGGCACTAAAAAATCTCTTGCTCCTTCTGGTGTTGATTTACCAAAGTACGGAGTTTCAACTTCAACAAAATTATCAGCTTCAAATTCTCTACGAATGATACTGTTAACTTTTGCTCTTAAAAGCATATTATTTTGAATTTTTTGACGTCTTAAATCTAAATATCTATATGACATTCTTGTTTCTTCAGAAACTTCAACATCATTTTCAATAACAAAAGGAGTTAATTCACTTTTATTAATTAATTCAATAGTATCAGCATCAATTTCAATTTCACCAGTTGCGATATCGTTGTTTTTTGATTTACGTTCAATAACTTTACCAGTTATAGAAATTACATATTCTGGTTTTAAGTTACTAATTAGTTCTTGTTTACTTTCTCCAACAACAATTTGAGTAATTCCATAAAAATCTCTTAAATCAATAAATGTGATTTGACCCATCTTACGAATTTTTTTGATTCAACCTTTTAAAGTTACTTCTTGATTTACATTTGAAATGTTTAATTGATTACAATTATGAGTTCTTTTCATTTCTATTTTTCCCCTTTTAAATATTTAACAATATCATTAAATTTTACTTCTGTTGTTTCCCCAGAAATTTGATCTTTGATTGCATAATTATCGCTATTAATTGAATTTTCGCCAACAATGACTATATTCTTTGCATTCATTCTCTCTGCTGATTTAAATCCTGCTTTTAAGTTTTTAATATTTCAGTTTGTGTCAACTTTCAAGTTAGCACTTCTTGCTTCTAGTAAAAGTTTATTTGTTAAAAATTGAGCTTCATCAGATAAAGGTATTATGAATAAATCTAATTCATCTTCATCTGCAACTTTTATTTCTTGATCATTAAGAATTAACATTATTCTTTCAATCCCAATTGCAAAACCAC
Source organism: Mesoplasma coleopterae (assembly GCF_002804245.1). NCBI lineage: Bacteria > Bacillati > Mycoplasmatota > Mollicutes > Entomoplasmatales > Entomoplasmataceae > Mesoplasma > Mesoplasma coleopterae. Next base: position 428,624 of record NZ_CP024968.1, read on the forward strand.
TAGCAGGTAAACTTGGTCCACCTAATTCTTCAACTAAATTATTGTATGATCCACCAGCAATGATTGCTTGATCAGTTTTAACATTTTTAAATTCAAATACTAAACCTGTGTAATAATCTAATCCTCTGACTAAGTTAAAGTTTATTTGTGTTTCAATTCCAAGTTCTTTTAATTGAATAAATGTTTTGTTTAATCTGTCGTTATTTTCTTGACTCGCAAATTCAAACATTTTTGGAGCATCAGTAAATTTATTTCCGTCTATTTTACAATCTAATACACGTAAAACATTTTTATTAATTCTTGTTTGACAATCTGAACATAAATCAGTAAATGAACTTAAGTATTTTTTAAGTTCTGCTTCATATGTTTTTCTTTCATCCCCACTTATTAAATAATTTATTTCTACAACTATATCATTATTAATTTTTAACTCGTTTAAAAATGATTGACCTAGTGAAATTAATTCAACATCATGGCTTATTGAATCAATACCAAATGTTTCCACACCTAATTGATTAAATTGTCTATATCTTCCAGCTTGAGGTCTTTCATATCTAAAAATAGGTCCTATGTAAAATGTTTTATAAGGTAAATTTTCTTGAATATATAATTTATTTTCAATAATTGCTCTAACAGTTGGTGCTGTTCCTTCTGGTCTTAAAACATATTCGCGACCTTTGCGATCAGTGAATTCGTACATTTCTTTACTTACAATATCGCTTGAGTCTCCTACACCTCTAACAAATAATTCTTTTGATTCAAACATTGGAGTAATAATTTCACCATAATTAAAAACATTTAGAACTTTTCTAAATTTTTCTTCTACTGCATTTCATTCTTTTGAATTATTTAAAAATAAATCTTGTGTTCCCCTAGGTTTTTGAATCATAAAATCTCCTTTTGCTTTAAATATTATAACATTTTCATTTCTGAACAAAGAATATGCATTTGCAAAATAAAAAAAATGATAGAAATCTATCATTTAATTATTATTTTGTTCATCTTCATCAAATAATGAAGGATCAATTTCATAATGTTTGCCTTGCATTGCTGCCATTGTTGCATTTGCTTGTTCAGTTCTTGCTTTCATAATTTTTTGAACGTCTTTTTTTGGATTAATGATAACTAACATTATAGCTCCCATTAAAGTTAAAATTGATGAAACAAAAGCACATATTGAAAGACTTGTAATAACTTTTAATTCTGAAGTATAATTTGATGTTAAATTTGCAATAAAGTTATCATAGTAGTTAAAATCTTTAATTGGTATTGGATTTTCTTCTCCAGCTAGTTTGATTGATAATGAGCCATAAGAATTTCATTTTTTCATAACTAAATCATTTGATATTGAACCAGCAGTTTCAAATAAAAGGAAAAATACAAATACTGCAACAATTAATAATGTGAATCCACTTACTCTAAATTTCAATCTTGATGCATCTTGTTTTTTTCAAAATGTATAGCCTATATAACCAAATCATAACAAGTAGAAAATTGCGAATATAATAGAACCAATATTTGTCGTTGACTTAGCAAAAATATCAACATTTGTTGAAAAATTTGAAACTTTTGCTTTTGCACTTGTTGTTACTATTCAATATTCAAATCCAGCTTCCCATTTTGCTTCAGGGAAAAGAACATGAATTAAAGAATTATCATTTTTATAATCCAAATCTACTCTTACAGTTCCTACATAAATAATTAGAGCTACATAGAATATAATTGTTAATAGCATAAGCAATGTAAAACATTTTTTAAGTATTGGCATATACTTAGGTTTTGTTTTAAATGGATAAAATTTTGGATTCATGAAAATATTTTGAGGCATATTCCCACCCATATTTCCACCAAAGAAATTTTGTTGTTGATTAAAATTTTGTTGATTAAAATTTTCAGCACCTGCTGTTGTTTTTTTATCTTCAGGATTAGTTTTTTCTTTTTCAGCTTTTTCCTTAGCTTCTTTTTCAGCTTTCTCTTTTGCTTCATCAGCCAATTTTTCATCCATTTTTTTAACAAAATCAGCTGATAATTTACCATTTAATTCGATATCTTCAATTGTAAATAACTCTTCCTCATTTGTTAATGTTTTTCTCGTTGTTTTATAGTTTTCACTAATAAATCCAACAACACGTGAATATTCAGCATATATTTCTTCGCTATTCATTTCATCTTCTGGTACTTCAAATCTGTTTGAAACTTTTGTAATTTTTACATAAGCTTTAGCAAATTCAGCAGCGATCTTTTTACGATTATATCTACATTTAAATTTATCACTTTCTAAAAGTAGTAATAAATCAATTAATTTTATAACTTCTTTTCTAAAAGCTTCATCTTTTCTTAAATAGTACTTTAATTTATTGTTCTTGATAACATTAAACATTAAATGTGAAATACTAATATAAATCTTTTTATTATCCATTTTTATCCTCCATGTTTTTTATAAATTGATATTCAACTATATTATCTTTATCCATAGTGTTATTTAAAACGCCTTGTTGAATAGAATATAATAATTTAATTTTATCATTTAATTTTTTAATGTTAAGTTTATTTGATAGTGCAACTTTAACTCTATAGGGGTGAGCCTTAGTTATTTGAACTATTTCATCATTTCTCATGCCTTGCTGTCTCATAACATTCACATCTCTAAAGAAAACTACAGTTGAACTTAATAGGGCTATCAATTTTGATATATCATCATTCAATAATAAATAATCTTTATATAATTTTAAGAATATTTGTGTTTGATTATTTACAAAAGCGTTTGATAATTCAAAAATATCATTTTCAATATACTTAGTTAGGTTATTTTTAATATCTTCTAATGTTATTACATCAGATTCAATATGAGATAGTTTGGTTAATTCGTTAGTTAATGTTTGCATATCCTTTGGGATTGATTGAAATATAAATGCAGCATCATGATCTGTAATTGACTTTTCACTTCTTGTAAAGAATGCTTTAATATAGTTTAAAACTTCATTTTCTTGCATTGGTTTAACATTTGTTACTTCCAAATTTTCTTCTATGTATTTAACTAATTTTAGCCTTTTTGATATTCTTTCATTATTCAAAGTAAAAATAACAATATTATCTGTTTTACTTTCAAGAATTTTGTATAGAGCTTCTTCTGAATAATTTCTGTGCAAACTTATTTTCTCTTCAGTTGCAAATCATGCATCACTTATTATTAATATTTTTGGCTCGCCAAATAATGAAAACGTATTTAAGGTAGTATAAATCTCAGATATATCATTGTAAATTAAAGAATAATTTTCAACTTCATAATCTTTTTCAGCTAGTAATCCTTTAACTAGTTTATTTACTGTTTTTGTTAATAAAAAATGATCCTCTGAATAAATAAAATACATGCTTACCTCCACAAATGTTATTCTTATTTTATATCAATGATTAGATAAAAATGTTTAAAGAATAAAAATGTTTAATTTTATCTAGTTATTTGTTATAATCTAAATTGTACTAAAAATTATATAAAGGAGTTGAAATTATGCCAAATATTAAATCACAAAAAAAACGTGTTTTAACTAACGAAAAATCAAGAGCTTCAAACAAAGCGATTAAATCAGAAATTAGAACAGCGATTAAAAAAGCTTTAGCTGCTAAAAAAGATGAAGCTACTGATGCAACAGATTTAATTAACCACGCAGTTAGTTTAGTTGACAAAGGTGTTAAAAAAGGTATCTTAAAACCTAATAAAGCTGCAAGAGAAAAATCACGTTTAATGCAAGCGTAATTCTCAACTAAAAAGAATAATGTAAGGCAACAAATGTTGCCTTATTTTTTTACGACTTTTAAATTTTTGAACATTACAAAAAAATTATTATTTCCATTTGTTATGTAATAGTTAATTTTCAATCTTTTCAAAGTGTTTATTGTTTCTTGATGTGGAAATTTTTTATTTCCCCCTTCATTTTCTCCGCTGATTAAAGCTATATCTGGGTTTATTAAATTAATAAACTCAACGCTCGAGCTTGTTTTACTTCCATGATGTCCTATTTGCAAAATATTAACTTTTTTTAAATTTAAAATGTATAAGAAATCTATTCTGTTCATTAAATGATTTTCTGTTTCTTTTTCAGCATCTCCCATAAAAACAGATCTTACATCACCTACATCTACTATTAAAACTAAGCTTTTATTATTTTCTGAATTAGCATTGGGATTAATAAAAACATTAATTATTACATTCTTTATTTTGATGCTATTAGTGAAGTCATTGTTTAAAATAATTTGTTTTATCTTAAAGTTTTCTTTTAAACTAAATAAATTATTGTAATGATCTTCATGCGTATGTGAAATGAAAACAATGTCAATTTTATTTATTCCTTCGTACTTTAAGAAATCACTAACTAAATTTGAACTTCTTTGTTTCCCTACCCCAGCATCAAATATAATAGTTATGTTATTTCATTTATTGTGATAAACAAAACTATTACCATTACCTACATTTAACATTGATAAATATTCACTTGGTTTTAATAATCAAAGTAAGCCTCATGTCAGTAAAAACAATATTGCTCAAAATATTTTTATTTTGATTGTAACTAAATTAGTTGCTAAAGTAACTGACATTATAAATCCTAATATTAAAAATAGTATATTAAAACTACCTACATTTCTAATCAAACTGAAACTGTTAAATATTGAAATAATTAATAGTAATACATCATATAAATTGTTTAATAAGTTTTTATCAATAAAATAAAAGATTGGTGTTATTAAGTAATAAACACTTAATATAGGTGAAAGTAGAATAGCATAAAAACTTGATGTTATATTTAACTGATATGTGAAATAGGCGTTTAATACATTTAATAGAATATAAAAATATATAAAACCTCAAATTTTATTAACTCTTTTGTTCATTAAAGAACTAAAAAGAATAATTAAGTTAATATATCAGAAACCTGAACTTGATATAAAGTTTGGAAATAATAAAATTAATCAAATCATTACTATTAAGTTTTTAAGTTCTTTTTTATCTTTTAGCTTTTCAAAACTATTTAATATTTGTTTAAACAAAATTCTAGTCATAATCATTGGTCAACATGTAAGATAGTTTCATGTAAACAAAATGATTATTAAAAATATTGATACTTTTTTACCTGTCATTTTTTCAATATATTTAAAAAACAATAATATGTTGATTAAGTTAAAATTTATTAAAAACTTTAAGCCTAAATTATTAAGATTAGAAATCAGTAAGTCAGATGAATCTTGTTTATTAAGAAAAAGAATATTTATCAATGCATGGGCATTATCAAGTTTAAAAAGTTTATAAAATACAACTCTTATATTAAAATTATTTAATTGTTCTACGTTTGATACTTTTAATTGATACCTAACATAATCCTTCATTAAATAATCTTTAAAGTCAAATTGATAATAATTAGCTGTCGAATTTATTTCAGAAACGTTACCTGTAATTTTTATCTTCATTCCAACAACATAGTTATTTTGTGTTGCTTGAACATAGAATTTGGAGTTTTTAATTTTCACAATAATATAATTAGTTTTACATTTTATTACTCGTCCTTGTTCTTCTATTACTTGATCTTGCTGAAAAGTATTTGAATTTCAGTACAAGTAAATTAAAAGTAAAATTAAAGCACTAATTATTCAAAAAGCTATAAATGCTTTTCTATACTTTTCTTGTGTATAAAAAAAATAAATTAATAATACTATTGTTAATAATAAGTAAATTACTTCTTTTGAATATATAAAATTATAAATAGTCACAAGTGAAATCAAGAAAGCAAAATATGATATTGATTTAAAATGTAATCAACTTAGTAATCCCTTTTTCATATAAAAATTTGTCATTTTTAGATTCACAGAAAGATTTCACCTCACTTTCAATAATAGAAGAAGGTTTTGACTGATTCAAAATTAGAAACAATTCAGTATTTTCAACATGGCTTAAATTGAAAACTAAAAGATCATTTAATTTTAAATTAGTGTAGTTTATTTTTTCCACATAATTTTCTTTTATATCAAGAATTATATAATCTGTGTCGAGTTGAATTTTAATGGGTTCAAATCAATTTAAATTACTATTAATATCTTGAAATTCCTTTCAATAGTTTTTATATTTATTTTTAGGTAATTTTTTAGGGTATTTAAAGTCATCAATTGTTGTTTTAAATTCATATCTCATTTCAAATATAAACATTTCTTTTTTACTTAAGTTATCAAAACTAAAAATACTTGTTATAAAAACAAGAATTAAAATTACGATTGTAGCTAATATGTACTTAGTCTTTTTCATACTAGTTATTAATGAAAAAAATAAAAAAATCTACCTAAGTAGATTAATTATTGAATTATTTATTTACTTTATTTAGAATTTCTTCAATTCTATTAGCATTTTCTAAACTTGTATCATATTCGAAAAATAAATCTGGAACAGTTCTTGTATTTAGTTTATGTGCTAATTTCATACGAATTGTTTTTTTGTTGTCTTCTAATTCACTTGCTATTAATTCTTTTGTTATTTCTTTGTTTAATGGTAAGAATGATCAATAAATTTTAGCTATTTCACTATCATTTGTTAATCTTACTTCAGCGATTGAAAGAGCTCTTAAAATGTCATTTTTCATTTCTCTTTCAATAATGATTGTAAGTTCTCTTAAGATTGTAGCTTCTTTTCTACCTTTAATTTTGTGATTTGCCATAAATCCACCTCGAGTTCTATACTATTATTATAATATTTTTTTAAGTATTTCCAAAATTTCTTTTCCTGCAATTTTAATAAAATCATTAAATTGGACATTATTTGCATCTTTTTTTCCAATAATATCACTTACAATTTTAATTACACTAAATTCCTTTTCAAATAAATAAGCAGTTTGAGCATAGGCAAAACATTCCATATCTAAAATGCTAATTTCATCATCAATTTTTTTCACTAAAGAATTTACTTGATCAATCGAGTGAATAAATATATCAGATGATGCAATATTCTTAATTTTTGCAGAATCAATTTTATTCATTATTTTTTCTTTATTTGTTTCATAGTATTTTGGCATTCTTGGAACTTGTCCATATGCATAACCAAAAACTGTTGCATCAGCAACACTATTATAAACTTTATCAACAAGTATAATATCACCTTGTTTTAAACTGTTATCACAACCACCACTAGTTCCAATATTAATTATTGAATCAATTTCATATTTAGTTAAAATATATGCTAATTGAGCTGCTGAATTAATTAATCCAACGCCTGTTATACAAAACATAATTTCTTCATTTTTATAAATAAGAAATTTTTCTTCTTCTATTTTTTTTAAATTATAAAACGCTATTGAATCTTGTAATTCCTCATGCATAGCTCCAATTATTAATTTCATTAATTATCTCCTTTTACGTAAAAATTATATGTTTTTAAAAGTTTATCTCCAATAGCTTCAATTCCATGAGTTTTAATTGCTACATCATATTGATTTATTAATAATTTAATAAATCCTGTTTTTAAATCTTTAAAACATTCTTCACGATAATATTGAACATCTTCATAATCACGTTCAACACTAATTTTGTCTGCACAAAAAACTATCATATCTAATGTTGTCATTTCTTCACAGCCAACTGTATGGTTATAAACTGCATTAATAATTTCTTCATCATTAATTAATCAATCATATTTTAAATGAAATGCTCCAGTGTATGAATGTCAAACTGGTTTTGGTTCACCAAGTAAAGCTTTTTCATACTTAGTTAAGTATGCAATTTGCTTTTCTTCTGATCATCTCTTTGTTATATCATGTAATGTTCCAGCAACTTTTGCTTTTTGTGGGTCAATATTGTTTAATTCAGCTAATTTAGCAGCCATTTCTCCAACGTTTAAACAATGTTGGTATCTTTGTTCATCCATAAATGGTTTCATTCTTATATCTAGATATAATAAGTGATAATTAATGTAATCGTTAACTTTTGGAATTAATAATTTTAAATCTTCAAGTTCTCTTATTTTAGTTGAACTTAAATAATTGTTTTCAAAATAATAAATTGGCAAGTTGTATTTTTGCGCAACTTCTTTTTTGTAATTATTGCTTCTTTCAAAAACAATAAAATTAACCAAATTAATTAATTCATCAAAATTATTTCATTCTTCTAAACGATTCAAATTATCAGAACCTATTACAAAAGAAAAATCATAATAAGGATACATTTTTTTAAAATGAGAAACAGTTTCATAAGTTGTTGTTACTCTTTGATTATTCATTTCAAATTGATCAATTTTAATGTAATCTTCATTTTCAAAAATTAAATTAAGTAAATTAAGTCTTTCTTCATTTGATGTTTTAGTTGAAGATTTGAAAGGATTTAAGAAGGTAGGGATTATTCAAACTTCTTCAAAACCTAATTTATCATGACATGCTTTAGCCATATTAAAATGGTCAGTATGGACAGGATCAAAACTACCACCAAAAAGTGCTATTTTTTTATTATTTTTCATCTTTTCATCTTTCACTCATAATGTAATCTTTACCTTTTTGAACTTCGGTTTTACTTAAAGTTGGGTAATCTCATTGTCTTAAAATTTCATAAGTTACAATTCCAACAGTATTAGCTACATTAATGCTTCTTGTTTGAGGTGACATTGGCAGTCTAAAAGTGTTTTTATAATTATCTTTTATTATTTGTTTTGGAATTCCTGTTGATTCTTTACCAAACATTACAAAAACAGGTTTCTCATATGAATTAAAATCAAAATCACTATGAGGTTTTTCTCCATATCTTGAAATGCAGAATAAATCAATACTTGGATTTTTTTCACAAAAATCTTCTCAATCATCGTATAACTCATATTCAACTAAATCAAAAGTACCTGCACTTGCACGATTTAACTCCTCTTTTTTGAATATAAAACCTAATGGTTCAATAATATGTAATTTAGCATTAGTAGCAACACATGTTCTAATGATAGCTGCAACATTTTGAGCTATTTCTGGTTCGTATAAAACTATATTAACTTGTCTTTCCATTATTTAATTTCCTTTTCAATTATTTTCTTAATTTCATTTAGTGCATATGCTCTTGCAGAACAATTTATCTTTTCTTCTTCAGTTAATTCAGCGCAATAAACATTGAATGGTTCTGGTTTAAAAATATAGTCATAACCAAAAGTATGATCTGACACTTTTAATTCTTCTCCCATAACACCTTTAGTAACACCTAAAGCTTCAAAACTTTCATTTTGATTGCAATTACAAATTACAATTGCAGTTTGCATGCTCATATTTTTGTTATCTGAATTTTCTGTTTTTTTCATTATCATTTTACATATCTCTTTAAAATCAGTTACTGGATATGCTCATCTTCTTGAATAAACTCCCGGAAAACCATCAAGTGCATCAAAAAAATAACCAGTATCATCTCCAATAGCTCAGCCATTAATATATTTTGAAAGTGCTTCAGCTTTAATTTTTGCGTTCTCTAATAAAGTTTCACCATTTTCTTCTGGTTCAACATATTCTGGTAAGTCTTTAACACTTTTTATTTCATAATCAGGTAGTAGCATTTTAAATTCTTTGATTTTACCCTCATTATTGGTAGCTATTCATAATTCTTTTTTATTCATGACTGCCTTTCTGAGATAATTTGATAATATATATTATATATTTTAGAGGTTTAGGTATAAAAATGAAAGCAGTTCACGGTTTAAGTAATAAAATATTTATTAAAGAAAAAAAAATAATTAAAGAATCTTATCCATATGTTGATAAATACCTTGATAGAGTTAATGAAATTAAGGTTTATGAACAATTAAATTATTTGAAAAATGATTTTATGATTATACCTTTTGAATGAAAACTTAATAAAACACAATTGACATCTAAAACTGAATTTTTTGATAATGCTATAACTCTTCATGAAACAGATATATGTGTTAATAAGATGAAATCAATAATTAAAATAATTAGTAAAATTCATAATCTAGAATTGATTAATATAAAGACATTTGATCCTAAAGAATTCTTAAATTTCTTTATTAAAAATACAAAAGAGTGTTTGTATGATTTAGATTTTATAAAAGAGCAAGTTAACTCAATAATAGATAATTATTGAAGTGATAAGTCTAAACCTGTTTTTTCTCACAATGACTTAGTAAAAGGTAATTTTATTAATTATAAAAAAGGGTGAAAAGTAATTGATTTTGAGTATGCAATGTATAATCACTATTTATTTGATTATGCTAGTTTCGTAAGTGAATCTTTAAATAAAAAAAGATGAAATGTATTTTTAAATTTATTAAATTTATCTCAAACAGAATTAAATAAAATAACTGATTTGATTTTATATCAAAATTACTTATGAATTTATTGGGCAAGTTATATGTTTGAACAAACTAACGATCAAATTTTTAAAGATATAGCCAAAGAAAAATTTGAAAATATAAAATCTTAGCTTTTAACTAAGATTTTTTTATATTTTTGATTTATAAAATGAATTGTTGCCCAAAGAGATATATTTAAATATTTTGAAACAAAGCCATGCGGATACATTATTAAAAGAGCAAATGCTTCTGTAATAAGCCATGTAATTAAAGCTATAAAGAAATTTAATTCATATAGGCCTAAACTATTTGAGTTTTTAAAAACTTTGCTTCAAATAAATTGGTTCATTATGATCTCAAAAATAAAGTGAAATAAATAAACTGGCAATAAAGTTTTAGCAATTAAATTAATAAACTTTTTCTCTTCAATATAAACATTTGTAATTAAAATAAACACAAATATGCTAAATATAACAGGAAAAGGTGTCATTGGTGAATCAAATCCTAATAGTTTAGAAATATTAAAATCTATTCAAAATTGCATTATTTTAAAAATAAAAGAGAATACAACAAACGTAAAACAAACAATTATTGAAGCTTTTATAACACTTTTATTTTTTATTTGTTCTTTTAGAAAAAAAGTCATCCATATACCTACCAAATAGACAGACAAAAAACCTATTATTGTTCCGGCGTTAAATAACTCGTTATTGTTAGATTTTATAAAAGCAAATCTCATAAATAAAAGAAATATAATTCCTGTTAAGCTAACCAATTTATTAACATTTTTTATACCATGAACTAATATTGGAGAAATAGATTTAATAATCAAAAAAGATCATAAATATCATCAATCTCTTCCTCCAAAAGTTAAAGTTCTACTTATACTAATATCAACATTTAAGCCAGAAACAAAAATAATAACCAAAATAACACATATAACTCAATATAAGAAAGTGTCTATGCCAAATTTAAAAAAACCTCTTAAATCTTGTTTAGATGAAATAGTTGCAAGATAAGCAGATATCAAAATAAAAATAGGGACAGGGGAAGCAATTACTACTGAAAAAATACTAAAAATTCAACTATCAAATTGACTGAAATTTTCGTTAAAAACACTTCCCTGATGCAAATATTGATGATATAAAACAACAAATATAGATAAAAATATTTTTAATATATCAAACGCTGAATTTCTTTTTTTCATTATAGCCCCTTTAAAATATTTATTAAGTATATTTAAAGTCAGAAAAAATAAAATAACAAGTCTTGAATTTTAGTCAAAAATCTATTTTAAAACAAATCTTAGTTTTTAACTAAGATTTTTTTATTTACTATTTTATTAACTATAACTATTGATAAATAAGAACATATAATAATTCACATTCAAGTAAATGTTGTATCAGTAAGTCAGTGACTTCCATTAATTAAAAATGATATAACTAAAAATAATTGATGTACAAAGAATAAATAAATTCCAATTATTTTTCCTTTTGACAAATTATTTGGATTTTTAAAATCAATTATAAAAATAAATGCAAATCCACACATTCCCATTTGAGCCATGTGTCCTGATGGAAAAGCATTAGAATTAAATAATTTTTCAAGAGATCAATCTATTTTATTTGGATTACCAATTAAACCATTAAAAATTCATCAAGGTTGAAAACCATCTGGTGATTTAATTCAATTTGGATTAAATTTTATCGCAATTCCATATTTGTCTTCAAACATGTTTACTCTTTCTTTCAAAACAGCTTCAATTGAGTTATAGTAATCTCTTCCCATCAAGATTTTTAATGATCCTACTAATCCATAAGCTAAAAAGAAAAAAACAATTAGTTGAATACATTTAACTCAGTATTTATTTTCATAAAAAAATGGTTTTTTAAATCAAACTAATTTTGCATATAATAGTACGCTTATTAATATAAAGAATTGTAAAATAACTATGATAACTAACAATATTCTAAAATCTTTTGCACTAATAAATTTTTTTATATTAAATTTCAAGATATTTCCTTCAATAGTTTCAACCGTCATATTAAATTTTCATGAACTACTTACTTTTAAAAACATAAAAATAAATCATGTAATCAATATCAAAACAAAAAATATTCAAGATCAAAAGTCTTTGTCTACTCCTTTTTTCTTATTTAGATTTATTAAAATATATTCTATTATAATAAAGGCTATCAATGCAAAAACAATGTATAAATCTGTGTAACCTGATTGTAAATAATAAATTGAAGGATATTTTAGAAAATCAATTTTTAATAACTGTGCAAATATTTCCATTATTTCATAATCGTAAAATGAAGAAAATATGAAAAAAAATAAGTTAAGTAAAAAAATACCTATCAGAGGATAAATAATAAATTTATTTAGTTTATTTTTTTCCCTTAAAAATTCCATTTCTTTGATTATTCCTTAAGCATCGTTTAAGTTTTATTGTAGACAAAAAAAAAAAAAAAAACAATTTTTTGATAAAAAAATGTTTTTGCGTATTATGAGAAAAAACTTGTGGCACCAATAGCAGATGATATTAGTATTCAAAATGGTATTGTAATTATACTTGTTAAAATTGTCAAAGTACCTACATGAGAGGCGATTTTTGGTTCTTTATTGTAAATAATTGCATAACCTACGATTGTGTTTGCTGTTGGTGAAGCTATGATTGCTACACATAATACAAATGCTAGTGAAGTTATACCTTTTCCAGTGGTTATTTTAAGTAATAAACTAAATATGATAAATAATACAACGCAAATTAATGGTGTAATTATATTTTTAACAAAAGTAGCTCATCAAATTAATCATGATTGGAAAGATTCCTTAATTTGACTCTTTGCTAAAACTGCTCCCATTGAAAATCATGCAAGCGGACTAGCTAATGGAGCTAATATGCTTAATATTTGACTTAAACCAGGAATAAATTTATCTACTCTGCTTATTGAATAATACGTATTGTCTATGTGTATTACTTTCACACCTGGAATTAATTGAAATAATCATAAAAATATTCCTATAAATGTAGCTATTATAACTGGGTTTTTAAAAACCTTAAGCATATTCATAAATGAAAACTTTTGATTTTCATCTAACAAACTATTTCGTACTTCGTTTTCATCATATCTTTTCTTTTTCATTATATTATCCGCTGCTGAATACATGAAAATTCAGAAACCAATTAAAAATAATGATGAATATAAATCTATTGACTGCTGTTGATCAGCTGGAGATATTGCTTTTATAATCATTACACCAAAATAAACTGCTGATGAAAAAGCAACACTCATTCCTAATGTATCTTGTAGTGATTTTGTTTTACCTATGAAAAAATATTTGGATCCAAAGGTTAAACTTGTATAAAATATAAAACCTAAAATTGCTACAAAAATAGATTCTCAAATATAATCAGTATTTATATCAATTAAAAAACTTTTAAGTGCTAATGCAGGCAATGCTGCATATAAAATTATCTTAACAACAACTTTTTCTCAATCAGCAAAAATGAGTGTTTTTCTTTCAAATATAAAACCTATAAAAATAATAAACGATGCAGCTATCAGAATACTTCAAAAATTAAAATTTGATAATACGTCTATCATAGCTTTTACTGAACCACTATAAAACATTTTTTTTCTCCAAAACTATATTTATATCAATTATAAAGTATTAATAATTTAATAAGTTATATAAATATAAAAAAAATGAACCTTTGGTCCACTTTGATTAAAATTTAAGTTTTACTAGTTCTCTTGTTGCTGAAGTTAGCATTCTGTAACCATCTTTTAAAACCAAGATATCATCTTCAATTCTAACTCCACCTAATCCTGGAATATAAATACCTGGTTCAATTGTTAAAGTCATGTTTTCTTTTAAAACAGTATTTCCTGCAGCTGAAGCGTATGGTTCTTCATGAATTTCAACTCCATAACCATGACCTAAACCATGAGTAAAGTATCCTGCGTATCCTCTTTTTTCAATAAAATCATACACTTGTTTATGTATCTCTCCAGCATTAACACCCTCAGATACTAAACTTATTCCCAACGATTGTGCTTCATAAACTGCATTATAAATGTCTTCTAATTTAGGGTCAATTTCACCAATAGCAATAGTTCTAGTTTGATCTGAACAATACCCATTATAATAACATCCCATATCAATAGTTACAAGATCTCCGATTTCAATTTTTTTGTCAGTTGGAACAGCATGAGGCATACTTCCGTTTACACCAGATGCAATAATAGTATCAAATGAAATTTTCTCAGCACCTTTTACTAAGAATTCATTATCTATAAATCTTTGTAATTCTTTTTCAGTCATTCCTGGTTTTACGTAGTCAAGAATTGCTTCAAAAACTTCATTTGTAATATCACAAGCCTTTTGCAACTGTTCAATTTCTCATTCATCTTTAACAATTCTAATTTCAGAACAATTTATTGGTACTAAAGTTTGATCTGCAAAAATTGAAGTATATTTTTCAAAATCTGCATAATGTACTCAATCTGATTCAAATCCTAATTTTTTAACATTATGTTGTTTTAATATTTCTTTTATTTGAGTAAATAAATTGTTTGAGAATTCCTTAATTTCTATTTCAGCTGGAATATTTTTTGAATTTCTTGCAGCTGTAATGTATCTTCCATCAACTAATAAATAACTTTTTGTTTTAGTTATTAATAAATATCCTAATGAAGATTTAAATCTTGAAAATCAATATCTGTTTTCAGGTGAGTAAAATAAAATTGCTTCTGCTGAATTAGAGTCTAATAATTGATTTATTATTTCTTGTTTTTTCATAAGTGCTCCTTGTTTTAAATTAATTTTAAATTAAATTTTTATTTAAATAAAAAAATAAAATAGTTAAAACTATTTTTTTTGTTTATGTAATTCGTGTTTGTTACAGTTGCTGCAGAATTTTTTAACTTCTATTTTTTCTTTTTTCTTATCGTTTTTACCAATGTAATTTTCATTTTTACATTCTGTACAACGTAGAATATATTTTTCACGCATAAACGTCACCTCGCTAAACTTTTTTTGTATAGATACAATATCTATTTAATAATATCAATCTTTCTACTTTTTTACAAGTTAGATAGCAAAATATTTCATTATTAAATATTAAATTAGTTATTTTTAATGTTTTATAGTAAAATATTAATAATGATTTTTGTCATTTAACTTAAGGAGGATTTATGAAAAAATTAATAGCTCTTTTAGGAGCGTTTACTTTGACTGCTTCATCAGCATCACTTGTAGTAGCTTGCGGAAATACAGCAATACCAGCTTATGATAATTTTGCAAAACTTGCTAATGCAACTAAACCAACATTAAACGATGAAGGTAGTATCGAACAAAAAGGTTCAACTCTTGTTTACTATATTGGTGCACAAGATAATCTTTCTTCTTTATCATTTGAATATGCATTAAAAGAATCAGTTAATCTTGAACAAAGTGCTTCATTAGATGAAGCTTTTGATAAATTGAATGAATCAAATGCTTCTTCTACAAATACATTTGGAGGAAAATTTAAAGGTATTGGTGAAGCTTTAGGAACTAATAATACAAATGGTACTGATGCTTTAAATTTAGTTGAAACAAATGTTACTTATAATAAGAAAAAAGATTTGTGATATTTTGAAAATCAAACTGAATTAAACACTTTCAGCTATACAGCTACTGGTACTAAAATTGAACTGCACGGAACAACTGTTGATACTGTTGGAGATTTATGAACAGATAAAGCAACTAAGAAAATATTAAACGATTGAATTAAACCTTCAATTGCTAGAATGGTTTATGCTAATATTGATAAACACAACCAATCATGAGATAAAACAAAAGATAAAGCAGAAATAAAAAAAGTTAACGAAGAAATAAATTCAAGAGTTGATGCTATTAAAAATTCAAAAGGACCTTTATTCTTAATTATTAGAAATGGTGAATTTGTAGGTTATTTAGAAGGATTTGAAGCTTATCAACAAGTTAGAAAAGATGGAGATAATCCAGATTTAGGTGAAAGCAATTATCAACAAAATGATCTTATAAATAATTTTATAAATGGTGTGCAAACTATTGTTCATTCTAAAGATATAATGACAGAAACATATAAATCAGGAAATACTAATTATAATTTAAATTCAAGAGCATCTCAATGAAATTGAAAGCATTGAGATAACTGAGTTATAAGAGATTCTAAATCATCATCAGGTTCAGGTTCAGAATCAGGTTCAGAATCAGGATCAGAATCATATTCATACAATTTAAATAAATACTAATAGGGTTGAAATCCTATTTTTTTTATACGCTTATAAACAAAAAAATCAATCCGAAGATTGATTGTGTTTTTTAAATGGTCCCCAAGGCCAGACTTGAACTGGCACGGGAGATAAAGCCCGGTGGATTTTAAGTCCACTGCGTCTACCGATTCCGCCACTTGGGGATGTATATGGTGACTCGCCGGAGGCTCGAACTCCGGACCCACTGGTTAAAAGCCAGTTGCTCTACCGACTGAGCTAGCGAGTCAAAGTTGGTTGGGCTAGCAGGATTCGAACCGGCGCATGAGGGAGTCAAAGTCCCTTGCCTTACCGCTTGGCTATAGCCCAATAAATGGTGGAGGGGGAGGGATTCGAACCCCCGAACCGAAAGGAAGTGGGTTACAGCCACCCGCGTTTGACCGCTTCGCTACCCCTCCATTTAAATGGTGCTGACTAAAGGACTTGAACCTTCGACCTATTGATTACTAGTCAATTGCTCTACCAACTGAGCTAAGTCAGCGATGCCTTTTTTTGCTATCCTCTTTTTACAAGGACATTATTTATTTTATATTATTAAATTTAAATAAACAAGCAAAATTTTAAAAAAAATAACTTTTTTTAAAATTAAAAAAGTTGTTAATCAACAACTTTAAATATATCTTTAATTTTTTTCTTATCTTTTGCTTTTTTAGCCTTAGTTTTACCTGTTTTTTTAAAATCTTCTCTATTTTTTAAGTTAATTTTGTTTATTATTTTGTGATCTAATAACATTTCTTTATCAGCTCATTTTTCCATATTTTCAATAACAACTTTTCTTGTATTTTTTGTTAAGTCTTCTGTTTTTAATGAAATATGTTTTAAAGGCATGATTGGTTTACCAAACACAACTTTGATTTCAATATGTTTTGGTCTGTTTTTACTAAATACTTGGTATGAGTTAATGATTGTTACAGGAACAACAGGGGCATTAGCCATTTGAGCTACTTTTAATGCTGCTGGTTGGAATTCACCCACTTCTTGTGAATGACTTCTTGTTCCTTCAGGGAATATAGCTAGTGAACGTCTAAAATCAACAACTAATTCTTTTCCTTCTTTGAATGCCTCTAATGCACTTCTTGGATTTTTTCTATCTAATGGTATGCAATCCATTAAACGTACAAATCTACCAAACTTTTTATCTTCTCATAATTCTTTTTTAGCAATGAATGCTAATGGTTGTTGTAAGTAAAAGTTATTTAAAGCAACAAGAGCTACTGGATCAAAGTTTGATTGATGATTAGGCGCTAAAATAACACCACGATCTAATCAATTTTCAATTCCTTCACATTTAACTGTAATATCTGAAACATACAATATTCTTTTTGCAGCTTTTTTAACAAAGTTATAACAATATTCTTCTGAAAAGTATCCTGGACTTTTGATGTTTTTTTTGCTAATTTTCTTTGCTTTTCGCATCATGTTTCACATAGGGAATCACATGTATGTCATTTTTCAAAAATTTAATTTTAATTTTTCTTTTTTCTTTTTTGAGTTTTTTTCTTTTTTAACTTTTGGTTCTTGACTTGTTTTTGTTTCAAATACTTGAACAGTTTCAACTGCTTTTGTTTTATTTTCTTTAACTTCAACTTTTTTTACATTTGTTTTTTTAGCTGTTGTTTTTTTAGCTGTTGTT
This sequence comes from Mesoplasma coleopterae, assembly GCF_002804245.1. Taxonomy (NCBI): domain Bacteria; kingdom Bacillati; phylum Mycoplasmatota; class Mollicutes; order Entomoplasmatales; family Entomoplasmataceae; genus Mesoplasma; species Mesoplasma coleopterae. Next base: position 446,865 of record NZ_CP024968.1, read on the forward strand.
TTTTTAGCTGTTGTAGTTTTATTAGTTGATGTACTTTTTTTAGCCACAGGTTTTTTAGTCTCAGTTTTAATAATTTCTTTTTCTTTAGTCATTTTATTTTCTCCTACTCATGTATTCTACATAAAAGTGCTCTTTTTCCACTATATTTATTTTATCAAAATTATCATAATTAAAGTTTTTGATATGTATATTTCCTTCAAAATGATTTTTGATAACACTTCTTATTATTTCGTCACAGTCATCAAAGAATAGTTCATAAATTTGGCTACCACCTATTATATAAATATCTTTTGATTCCATTCCTTTAAATTTACCAATGATTTCTTCTCTGTTATTTATGAATATTAAATTATCTTTTTCTAAATGCTTATACTTATTTGTATCTCTTGTTAGCACATAATTAATACGATTTGGCAATCCTTTAAAGTTCATCGATTCAAAAGTCTTGCTACCCATTAATACATTTTGATTCAATGTTGTATTTCTAAAATGCTGCATTTCTTCTTTAATTGATCAAGGTAATGAATTATCTTTACCTATCACTCCATCTTTTGTTTGTGCTCAAATCATTTTAATCATTTTGTTTCACCGCCATACCAACTGAGTATTTTTTTTCATGTGAAATTGAAATTAATATATTTTTTAATTCCTTATTTAAAATAATTGGTGTTTTTTCAGTATAACCTATATTAATTTTACTCATCACAAAATTTTGATCATTATTTAAAGTTTTAATGATTGCTTCTTTAACTGCTCATCTGCCTGCAACAAATTCAATCTTAGATTTTTTTGACAATATTGTTTGTAACTTATCAAGTTCAGAACTTGATAAAACTTTATTTAAAAAACTTTGTCTTAAATTAACTCTTTTATTTTCAACAATATCAATTCCAATTTTTTCTATCATACTTTATCCTTTATTTTATTTAATTTTATCAATTTATGGCAAATAAAAAAACCTCACGCTAACATTTGTGAGGTTTTCAATTAGTTTATTGATACTTTTACATTAAAATCATTAATTTGTTTGTATTCAATCTGTGCTGCATCTAGCATTTTCTTAGACGCCTTAACTTCGTTTGAATCTTTGTATTTATCTTCAAGATAAAATACTTTTTTAATACCTGCTTGAATAATGATTTTAGTACATTCATTACATGGGAATAATGTTACATAAACATCACAATCTGTTAAATTAGTTCTGGCACTCACAATAGCATTTAACTCGGCATGAGCTACATATGGGTATTTAGTATCAATTCATTCTCCTTCTCTTGATCAAGGGAATTTATCATCATCTACACCTCTAGGAAAACCATTATAACCAGTAGATATTATTTGATTTAAATTGTTTACAAGAATAGCACCAACCTGAGTTGAAGGATCTTTACTTCTCATTGCACAAACTTTTGCAACTGTCATAAAGAATTGTTCTCAGCTTAAAAAATCCTCTCTTTTCATTATAATTTCATTCCTAAACTAAAACTTGAAATCGAATCAAATATAGATGCAATATTGTTTACAGTTACTGGAGTAGATTGCATAGGGAAATTATCATTTCAAAATCCTTGTTCAAATCTTCCAATTCATCCAATTTTTGCAATAATTTGGTTATAATGATCAAAATTACCACCAATATTATTTTTTGCATAAAATTGTAAAGCAGTAATAACATTATAGTTATATGCTGGGGCATTTTTAAGAGTTACAACAAATACTATTCCTACAACTATGAAAATAATTAAGAATAAAATTAATATATTTTCTCTTCATGTTCATTCCTTAACTGGTTTTTTAACCAATCCAGCAAAAATAGAACCAAAGATAATACCTGACATTAACACTGAGAATGAACTTAATTGATCTTGACTATTAAAAATAGCTAAGATAATTAAAATTATTGGTCAAATAACTTTAACTTTACCAAATCTTGCAATTGGAGATGTTTCTCCTGAAATATTCATTGATAATATACCAACCATGATTCCTATAATTGGTAGAGAACCAGAAGTTATTGTATATGGAAGTGTAGCTGAAACTACAAATCCAAGTGTTATATATGCTAAAACAAATGAAATAGCTAACTTTCAAACATTACCGATAATAATTTCAGTAATTTTACTTATTGAAAATAATGACGTTGTTAATAAGAAAATCATTAATGCACTAAACAATATACCATTAGCAGAATCCATCGCACTAAATCCATAAGTAAATATTCTTCATCATTGCCCACCAGCAATTGTTAGTGTTTGATTGGTCCCACCAAATATAATCATTGGTGCTTGTCACCAAACAGTTAATAAATAAGAAGGTTTTTCTGGGCCACCACTACCATAAGCAACTTCTTGTAGAGTATTTAAATTCATAAATAATCCAATGATTGTAAATGAAACTGGCATTATTATGAAAAAGAATAAGATGATTCAAGTAAAACTTATATTATTGTTTTTAATTTTGTTTAAAGCAATTTTAAAATTGTTCAATTTAATTTCATCATTTAATTCTTCATCTTGAATCTTATTTTCTTTTACTTTTTCTATTGAAATATAACTTTCATTTAATTTTGAAATTAATGGTAAGAATTTAATTAAATTGTTTTTAAGTTTCTCTGGTGTAGTTACAACCAAAATTTCAGTATCGTCTTCAGTTAAATTATTTTCATTTTCACTAATCACAATTTTTAATTTTTTATTTTTTTGATTCATAAAGTTTTTTTGCGCAGTCATTTCAATGTTTGATCAAGTTTCTGTTGAATCTTGAATTTGAACTTCTATCAATGCATACTCATTAGAGTTATTAATAAATAAAACACGTGATTCCTTTATTTTTTTATCCACATTTTTGTATTTGTATTCTTTCTTTAAAAACTTTACTAATGCTTGATAAGTGTTAGATTGTTTTTCAGTCATTTTCAACACCACCCTCCTGAAGAATTTTATCAGTAAATTCTTTTGGTAATTCTGCTTTTAATTTTACCATTTCTTTTGTGATTGGGTGTAAAAATTCTAATTTATAGGCGTGAAGCATTTGTCCGAAATCAGTTTGCTTTTCAGCTAATTTACCATATGCAGGGTCATTAACTATAGGATGTTTAATAAAATTGAAGTGAACTCTAATTTGGTGTGTTCTACCTGTTTCAATTGCACATTTAACTAAAGTAGTTTTATCTAAGCGCTTAATAACATCAAAATTTGTTACTGCATATTTAGAATTTTTTGATGTTACCATCATTTTTTTACGATCATTTTGATGTCTTCCAATTGGTGCGTCAATGATTCCTTTGTCTTCTTTAATTTCTCCTCAAACTAAAGCTACATATTCCTTATATATTTCATGGTTCTTTAACATTTCGGTTAATACTTGATGTGATTTATCATTTTTGGCAACAATTAATAAACCTGTTGTTTGTTTATCTATTCTGTGAACTATTCCTGGTCTTTCAATACCACCAATTGTACTTAAAAACTCAGCATCTCTTCCTAATAGTGCATTAACCATTGTTCCTTCTGTATTTCCTGCTCCAGGGTGCACAACCATGTTATTTGGCTTGTTAACAACCAAAATATCGTTATCTTCATAAACAATATCCAAATCAATTTTTTCAGGATTAATTGTTGATGCTTTAACTTCGGGAATATTAATTTCTATTTCAACATCTCCAATTAAATTAAAGTTTTGTTTTGTTTCAACATTACCATTAACTATTACATTTCCATCTTTGATCAAAGTTTGAATGTAACTTCTTGAATATTCAGCAGATTCAGCTAAAGCATCTACTAAGTATTTATCTAACCTTACTTTTTCAACATTAGCTTTTAACATCATTTTTATCTACCTCTTTGTTTATTTCTTTTTCTTTTTTTGGCTTAAATATGTTGACTATTTCTATAATGAAGCACAATGCTCCGATTCCAACCCCTATATTTACTCACATATCAGCTAAATTAAATATATAGCCTGAAGAACCTAAGAAGTTAAAACCTCATACAAACATGTCTACTACTCCACCATAAATCTCTTGCCCATCTCTAATAGTAGCTGGTGCTCATGCTCTTGCTAATAAATTTGCAAAACCACCAGCTAATAATATTGAACAGGTGATGATTCATTTTTTATCATTTAAAAATATGAATACAATAATCAGTACTGCCACAAATAATGTTGCTAAAGTTATTGTTTTAGCTAAGCCTTCTGCATAATCTCCGCGACCATAAGCAGAACCTAGATTTATTTTGTATTGAAGATTTAAAAATCCATTTATAAGTGTTTTTGAATCGTTTTCTTTCATTGTTGCGACAACAATTCATTTGATTATTCAATCTGAGAGTATCAAAAAACTCATTATAGGGGTAGCCACAATTAGTTTAAATTTTCACTTAAAATTATATGATTTTAAACCTAAAATTAAATTAGATATTTTATTTTTAAACATATTTATTACCCCTTAAAAATATTTATAATGATTTTACTACTGAATTACATCTTTCACAAATTTCATCATTAATTAATGTGTCAAATATTCCTCAACATCTTTCACATTTTGCTCCTTGTTTTGGTTCAACACCAACATAAGCTACTTTTTGTTCTGATAAATTTGAACAATCACTTGTGAAATTTAATGAGTTAACAATAAAGATTTTTTCTAATTCTGATGTTGATTCAATATTTTTAAATTCATCTTTTAAACAAACATTAACAACAGCTTCAAAACCTTTATTAATAATTTTTTCTTCTCTTGCGATTTCTAATGCTTTATTCACGTCATCTCTTAGAATCATAATATTATTTCATTTATTTAAAAATTCATCTGATTCAATGAAATCTTGTTTTTTATTATCTAATAAATGAACAGATTCAACTTTTTGTAAATTAACCATTGATTGGTAAACTTCCTCAATTGTATGAATTAATACTGGTCTTAATAAATCTATTAACATTCAAAGTTGTTCATATAAAACTGTTTGAACTTGTCTTCTTCTTAAAGAATCTTTTTGTTCAATATATAAAATATCTTTAATAAAGTCTAAATAGAATGAAGATAAATCTTTAGTTACATAATTTATTACTAAGTTATAAACTTGGTTATATGCTAAGTTATCATAAGCTTCGCTAGCTTTATTTTTAATAACACTTAAATTATGTAAAGCATATCTATCAACTTCAGTTAAATCTGATTGATAATCTTTACTTGGATCAAAATCAAATAAGTTTGCTAAAATAAATCTCATTGTATTTCTTATTTTTCTGTAAGATTCCCCGATTTGTTTAATAATTTCAGGACCAATTTTTTGATCATCAGTGTAGTCTGTTGAAGCTACTCATAATCTTAAAATATCTGCTCCTTGTGTATTTGCAAATTCAATAGGATCAATTCCATTACCTAATGATTTTGACATTTTATTTCCTTTTTCATCAACTGTCATTCCATGTGAAATAAGTTTTTTATAAGGAGATTTACCTGAATAAATAGTTGAATTAATCATTGACGCATTAAATCACCCACGGTATTGATCATTACCTTCTAAATATAAGTCATATGGTAATGGTAATTTTTCAAATCTTTCACTTAATGCAATAGCACTTGAACCTGAATCAAATCAAACATCTAAAATATCTTTTTCTTTTCTTAAGTTTTTATTTCTGTAAGTTTCAGGTAAGAATGTATCTGCTGGTTTATCAAACCATGAGTTTGTTCCAAGTTCAGCAATTTTATCAATAGCAAATGCTAAGATTTCGTTGTTTAACACTAACTTATCATTTTCATCATAGAATGCAATAATTGGTACACCTCATAATCTCTGACGCGAAATAGTTCAATCAGTTCTATCTTCTAACACTTGATATAAACGTTTTTTGGCTCACTCTGGTTTTGTTGTTATTTTATCAACATTAGCTAAGATTTGTTCTTTAGCTTTATCTAAACCAATAAATCATTGTGAAGTACAACGATATATAACTGGTTTTTTAGTTCTTCAGTCATGTGGATAAGAGTGAGAAACAAATTTTAATTTTAATAATCTTTGTTTAGCATCTAAATCCATTCCAACAATTTTGTTTGCATCTTCATAAAATACACCAACTAGTTCTTTATTAAATTCAGCAATTTCGTTTGTGAATTTTCCTTGATCATCAATTGGGGCAAATGGTTCTAAACCGTGTTGTTTTACGATTAAGTAGTCATCTTCACCAAATCCACCTGCAATATGAACAATACCTGTTCCTGCTTCGTCTGTAACATGGTGTCCAATTACAACTTGATTAATTTTTTGTTCATACAATGGGTGAGCATATTTAATACCCGCAATTTCAGGTCCTTTTAGAGTTTCTAAAATTTCAAATGTTTCTCAACCAATTTGTTCAGCCACTTTATTAACTAATGACGACGCTAAAATAAATTTTCTATTGTTTGCTTTAACAATATTATATTCAATGTTTTCACCAACTGCAGCCATTTGGTTTGAAGGTATAGTTCAAGGTGTTGTTGTTCAGATAACAATTTCAGTATCAGTATCAATTTTTTCATTACCTTCAACAATTTTCATAGCTACAAAGATAGTTGGTGATTTAACATCTTTATATTCAATTTCTGATTCAGCTAAAGCAGATTCACTTGAAGGAGATCAGTAAATAGGTTTTAAGGCTTTGTAAACCATTTCTTTTTCATACATTTTCTGAAATAATCTTAATTCACTAACTTCAAAATCATGCGTCAAAGTTATATATTTAACATCACTATTTGAGAAAATACCTAAACGCTTAAATTGATTTGCTTGATTTGCAACTTGTTTCAAAGCGTAATCTTTACACATATTTCTAAATTCAACTGCAGGTGTTTTTTTACGATCAATACCCATTTTAGTAACAGCTGTTTCAATAGGTAATCCATGTGTATCTCATCCCATGATAAAAGGAGCTAAATATCCATTAGCATTTTTTCATCTGATTATCATATCTTTTAAAGTTTTGTTTAACGCGTGACCAATATGTAAATCACCATTAGCATATGGTGGACCATCATGTAGCATGAATAAAGGCTTACCTTCATTTATTTTTTGCTTTTGATCATAAATATTTTTTGTTTCTCACATTTCTTGAATTACTGGTTCTTTATCCTTTAATCCGGCTCTCATGTCAAAATCCGTTTGACCTATTAATAATGTATCTTTATAAATATTTTTCATTTTCTAATCTCCTTTTAAAAATAAAAATCGCTCCTATATAAAGGAGCGATTAACCGCGGTACCATCCTAATTAATAAATTAAAACTTAATTTATCATCTTCAAGGTTTTAACGGTCCCACCGCAGAATTCTACTCAATATAATTTTTCTTTTCTGTTAAAAAAAGGTGATATCTTTTAAATGTTATTACTAGTTCACACCATACACTAGTTCTCTCTAAATAATTGATTTAAAAAACTTGTCCTTTAGTTTTTATAATAATATTTTATCTTATTTTTGATTAAATTTGATGTTTTTTTACAAATTCAGTTGTTCTTAAAATGTAATCTTCAGTAAATTTGATAATCGATTTAGTGTGATTAATTCCAGTATCATAAATAATCAATTCGTTTGCCTCTGATTCTTCAATATTATTTTTAACATCATGCATTTTGAAACTATCCAAAAAGTTTGTTACTCGATCAAATCTATTATGAATATACATAATCGGTATATATTTATGTTTTGCTTCAATTAAATTAATAAAATCAAGCTCGACTAGGTTTACGCCATATTCATTTTTATAAATTTTTAACATATCTTCTAATACTAGGTTAACGTAGTTTTCAAATATTTTTGGAGCATTATTAGCAACCATTCTTCTTAAAAGTTTTGAAACTGACATATAAGCTGAATCAGAGATTGCTCATTTAATATTATTTTCTTTAACAAATTTTTCTTCTGTTAAAGCTAAATAGTTAATCGTAAATCCACCCATACTTGTTCCAACAAGACCTATTTCTTCTGGTTTATAATTTTGTGTTACTCATGAAATAATTGTCATTAAGTCTCACTTTTCTTTGTAACCTCAAGTTACAACATCACTATCACTTGATCCATGATTTCTGAAATCAAAAGTTATGATATTGTATCCTAATGAACGGTAGTGTCAAGTTAAATATAAAACATTGAATCTTCCAGAATTAAACCCATGTACTCCTACTACTCATTTGTTACTTGGCTTCGGGTTTAGTCATACACTTGCGACTATTTTTACGCCATCTTTTGAAAGAATTGTAAAGTTAGATGTTGGGTTTTTATATTCTTTTATTTTTAATTTCTTATTTGAATTCCTATTAGTTGAATTAAAGTTATTAATCGCTTTAACAAAATTAATTTTTAAGCTAGCAGCTTCTTCACGTTGTTTGATTATTTTTGAGAAACTTGAGTTCCACATTTGAATCATTTTATGTGCTAATGTTGAATATTCTGACATAATAACCTCTTTTCTATTATTTATATTTTACTATAAACATACAAATAAAAATGAAATAAAAAAATAAGCAATGCTTATTTCCTAATTAATATTTTATAAATGTTACCTTCAATTTTTTTATAGATACCATCGTTAATGTATATTACGCCTGATATAAAATCAATAATTCTTCTTTTTTCTGCTTTTTCTAATTCAGAAAGATCTATTAAAACAATTTTATTAACTTTCAATTCATCTGCAATTTTTGCTGCATCTGAAAATGAAACTGGTTTAATTATTTCAGTTCTTTTTGAAGGAATATCTTGGTTAATTGTGTTTAATTCACTCTCTTTTGAATATTCCACTTCTTCATTAGTAGATTCGATTTCTTCATCATAAATGCTGTATGCATTTACATCCGCTAAAGCTTGATCTGTTTCCCCTGATTCAAATCTTTTAGCTTTTACTTTATCTAATAGTTCTTTAATTTTCATTTTATTCTCCTACTACTTCAAAAATGTTGGGAAATCATCTTCAGTTTCGTCAGAATAATTTGAAGTTGTGTTATTTGCAGAATGCATTGTTTGGTGTGCATGTAATACATCTTCTTCAAAAGATGTTTGAACTTTTGGTTCTTCTTCAACATGAGTTGACTTATAAAGACTTGAAGTTCTTAAGTTAGCAAATGTTGATGTTGCGTTTGATTTTGTTCCTAAACTTGTTGTTGTTTTCATCATTTCTTCATCAAATCCAGTAGCAATAACAGTTACAACTAATTCATCTTTTTCAGTTAGTTCCTTATTAATAGCAACTCCAAATACAATGTTTACCTCTGGATTATCAATTGCTTGGTTAACAACGTCAACAACATCATAAGCATCATTTAATGATATCCCTTCTCCACCAGTAACATTAACAATAACATCTTTAGCTCCTGCAATAGCAGCTTCTAGTAAAGTTGATGAAATAGCATCATTTGCTGCTAAATTAGCTTTATCTGGCCCTGTTCCTAATCCAATTCCAAATAATGCATTTCCTTTTTTAGACATAACTGTTTTAACATCAGCAAAGTCTAAATTAATTAATGCAGGAACTGCAATTAAATCTGTAATTGTTTGAACACCTTGTTTTAAGATTGCGTCGGCTTCCCCAAATGCTTCTTGAATAGGTTTAGCTCCAATAAATTCTAATAAACGGTCATTTGAAATAACGATTGTTGAATCAACATATTTTTTTAATTCAATAATTCCTTCTTCAGCAAAAGTATTTCTGTATTTTCCTTCAAATCTGAATGGTTTAGTTACAATAGCAACAACTAATGCTCCTGTTTCCTGAGCAATTCTTGCAATAACTGGAGCAGCACCTGTTCCAGTTCCTCCACCCATTCCAGCTGTTACGAAGATTAAGTCAGCACCTTCAAGTGCAGCTTTTAATTCATTTTCTGATTCTAATGCAGCTGTTTTACCTACTTCAGGGTTTGCTCCAGCTCCCAATCCTTTAGTTGATTTTTCACCTAAAATGATTTTATTTGGGACATTTGATCCTGCTAAAACTTGTGCATCTGTATTTGCTATATAGAAATCAACACCATGTGCTCCTTGTTCAAACATTCTTGATACGGCGTTGTTTCCACCACCACCAACTCCAATTACTTTTATTTTGGCTTTTTGACTAAATTCTTGTGCATTATTGTTCATATTTTTTCCCCTTTTATGCTTCTACTTTATCTATTATTATACCATCATTTTTTAAATATAATTGACTACTTGCTTTATTTTGACCGCTGAAATCATCATAAAATGAAAACTGCATATTAAGACCTGCATTAGTGATTTTTTGTTTTTTAGTTTTAATTTGATTTGTAATAAATTTATTTGCAATTTTATTAATGAAACCATAGCTCTCAAAGTGTTCATTATTTTTTAAAGCTCCTATAATTTTTACTTGATTGATGTAGTCAGATGAAACTTTATTATTTGAAATTAAAGATATTCCATTTGGAATTTCTTGAATTAAACCAAAATTAAATATTGGTGTTACAACAAAATCAATTTTTTCTTTTGAAACAAATGATTCTTTAATTTCTTTATAGGCTTCTTTAACGTATTTTTTCACGATTAATTGAATTTGTTCACCAGATAATGTTTTAGTAATTACTGAGTTTTTAAATTTTAATAGTATTGTTCTTAAAATGTTTGATGAATCAAAGTTTATGTTGTTGTATAGGTAATGTTTACTCATTTCATCACTTAGTCCAAATTCATCTGATAATTTTGAAATAACTTTATTCATTCCAATATTTGTTGAAGTATATTCAATAAATGATCCATTTTTAAATAATCCAGCTTCGATATGTTCTTCTTTTCAGTTAACAACAACAATGTCGTTTTCATCTTTTCCAGGTCTTTGAATTGAGTTGTATAAAGCTTCAAGATTAGTCATGAAAGAATTTTGACTGTCTTCAACTTTTTCAATTACATTTTTATGTGTATCATAAACTTTTTTGAAAATTGATCTTACTGAAACAGTTAATTCAATATTATTACCTTCAACTTTTAAATTTTTATGAGCATATTTAATACCGTCAATTTTAATTTTTGTAAATTGAACATCTAAATGAAATGCATTATTCGCTTGTTGTTCTTTTTTAACGGTTTTCTTGAATAAATCATTAATATATTCTTCGTTAATTAAAATTGTACTTGAACTGTTTATATGATAAGTTCTTGTTGCAAATGCATAAGTTGAACTTGGCAAAATCATAAAAATTTTATTATCTTTAAAATCTGCTTGATCTTTAATAATAGATTTAATAACTGCTGAAATTTCTTTTTTAAGCTCACTTGAAGCTGAACTTTTAACAATCCCATTATCAGTTAAAAAGGTAGAGTTATTTTTAGCTTCAATTTCTTGTTCAAAAATAGAAATAATGTTTTTTTCCAATACTCTATAAGCATTAATCTTAACTACGTTTTTTCTAATTTCTACTGTTGTGAATGTTTTATTATTTCTTATCATAACTTTTACCTCTTTATATTTCTTATTTTTTCTCTATAACTCATAGTTTTGCACTATGGCTTCTGTTATTATTTTCAACTTCTGTGTTTGTCGGTTTTAATGGTTTCTTAAATATCAATTTGAAGTCTTTTGATGATTCAATTTCATAAGGTAAATTGCTTAAGTAAAACTGTTGCTCATCAAGTGTATACTTCTTAAATATATTTTTAACTACTTTTTCTTCTAACGAATGGAAAGTAATAACTACTACTCTTCCTTTCGAATTTAATAAGTTTAAACTTTGCTCTAATGAATTTTCTAAAGTTTCCATTTCATTGTTAACTCTTATTCTTAAAGCTTGAAAAGTTTTTTTAGCTGGGTGTTTTTGTTGTTTCAAAATTTTTGCAGGCAAAGATTTTTTAATTACTGCTACTAATTCAAAAGTTGTATTAATTGGTCTTGAAGCAATAATATTTTTAACAATTGATCTAGCAAACTTTTCATCTCCATAATTTCACAATATTTGCTCAAGTTCATCTTGGCTATAATTGTTAACTATTTCATGAGCTGTTAAATTATTGTTAGTTCTATCCATTCTCATGTCAAGTGGACCATCAAATCTATAACTAAATCCTCTTTCTGCCACATCAAATTGTGGTGAAGAAACTCCTAAGTCATAAAGTATTCCATCAACTTTGAACACTCCTTGCATTGCTAACATTGCTGAAATGTTAACAAAGTTTCCTTCTAAGATTTTGAAATTATCACTAATTTGTTTAAGTTTTTCAGTTCCTTCGCTAATAGCTGTTTCATCTTGGTCAATTGAAAATAATTTACCATTACTTAATCTTTTTAATATTTCACTTGAATGTCCTGCTCTACCAAGAGTGCAGTCAACATAAGTTCCATTTTCATGTATGTTTAAGTAATCAATTGATTCTTTTAATAATACTGGTATATGTTTTTCCATTATTTATTTAAACCTTGATAAATTGTTTCAGCAATTTCTTCCATTTTGTCACTGTTTTCATTTTGATAATTGTCATATGAATTTTGATCTCATATTTCAACTCTGTCACCCATCCCAAGAATGTAAACACTTTTTTCAATATTGGCTAATTTCAATAAGTTGTTAGGAATTTTAATTCTTCCCATCTTATCAATTTCAACTTCATGAGTATTACCAATAATTTCACGAGTTAACATCCTTGTTTCTTTATTAAAAGAAGAAAGATTTAAGATTTGAGAACTTCATTTTTCAAATTCTTCTTCAGTTCTCATTTCAAGGCTTCCTTCAAAACCTTTAGAAACATAAACTGTTGAGTTCAAAATCTTGTTTCTCATTTTTGAAGGAATGGTAAGTCTTTGCTTATCATCCAGATTATGATCATATGTTCCAAAGAATAACATACCACTTTCCCCCATTTCTTCCCACTTTATAAATATATATTACTATATTTATTCTATTTTGTTAATAAAAAATGCAAAAAGTTATTAAAAATATAAAAATAAACACAAAAAAAGATGAGGAGATCCTCATCTAATTATTATTAACAGAAATTAATCTTGAACAGATTTAACTTCTTTTCCTTTATAGAATCCACATTCTCTACAAACTCTGTGTGGTTTAATCATTGACCCACAGTTTTCGCATGAAACTAAATTAGAAGCTACTAAAGCTAAATGACTTCTTCTTTTATTTTTAGCAGATTTACTTGTCTTTCTAAATGGTACAGCCATCTCAAAACCCCCTTAACATTTTTATTTTTTCTTGAACTCATTTAATTTATCTCATCTCTGATCAACTTTGTTTTGTTCATTTTGATAAAACTCATCTTCAGACATAATTGTCCAACCAAATCCAGTCTTTTTTATTATATCACTATTATTTGATAAATTAAAAGGTAAATTTATATTTATTTGTTCAATTACATAGTTTTTGATATCAAATTCCTCACCAACTATAATGTTAGCATGATCATTTATAGAATCAGAAAATGAATATTCATCACTTCAATCAATTGAATTTGTGTATTCAAATTCTTCACCAGTTCTAGAATCAATTGCATCAAGTGTAAAATTGATCACACCATTAACGCTTACAGTTTTGATTGAGTCAACTCAATCGACATCAATGTCATAATCTAAATATTTAATTTTTTTAACTAGTACATTATTAAGTTTAATATCATCTAAATCACTAATTACTTCAGTTAATTCTGTATGTACATTTTTTTCAAAATATTGTCTATTCATCATGTTATCTAACTTTAATATTAAGCTCTTTTAAATTATTTAATATTCTTTCAAAATCATCATTAATTTCTTTTTCAGTTAATTGGTGGTCTAAACTATTAAATGTTAATTTAACAGTTAAAGATGAAATATTTTGTTTATTCATTTCATCATCAGAGTATTTGTCAATTACTTTGTAATTAGTTAAGTAATTTAAATCTTTTAACATTGCTTTAACAACTGAGTCAAATGAAACATTATTTTCCAACTCAAAAGAAATATCTCTTGTTGATTGTTGGAATTTTGAAACCTCATTAGTTACATGTACTTTATCTGCTATTTCTAATAATAAGTTTAAGTTTACTTCACAAATGAATGTTGGAAGAATTTTATTAGCAGATTCAAATGCTGGGTTTAATTTATAAATAAATCCAACTTTTTTATTTTTATGTTTGATAACAGCATTAATGTATGGGTGAATTTCATCAATTACTTTTTCATTAACTTCAAATGTTATATTAGAAGCATTAATTCTGTATAAATCTAAGATACTCATTAATACTGAGCTTATATAAGCATAATTTGATTTAATATGTACTTGATTTAATGAATCAGAGATTGCTTCACCTGATACACCAAAACATAAGTTAGATTGTCTAAATCCATTTAATGCAAATATATCCGCCATTTCAAAAAATTTAACTGATTTATTACCATTATTAGCATTAAAAATAATTGTTTCAATCATTGATTTTGATAAATTGTTTCTAAATGTTTCACGTTGACTTGATAGAGGACTCATTAATATTACTGGATCTTTAACTTTGAATAGGTTTCAAGTTTTATTTGATTCAATATCAGTTAATGAATAAGTTTTAATGTTATTAAATCCTGCACCAACTAAATAATCGCTTAATTTATCTTTAAGTTTTTTATCTAAATTTTTAGTTTTCTTAAAACTTACATATTCTAATGGTTGCTCAATAATGTTGTCATAACCATATAATCTAGCTATTTCTTCACAAAGATCATTTTTACCATATAAATCTGTTCTATTTTTATCAACAGTAAATGTTAATTCTGATTTCTTAACAGATATATCAATATCTAATGTTCTAAATAAACCTATTATTTCTTCAATTGTAATTTCAATACCTAGAATATCTTTAACTTTTTCTAAAGTAATTGAATAAACGTTATCATAATTTTGCTTTTGAACACTTGTTACTATTTTTTGTACGTCTTCAATCATTTTATATTCATTTAAGATTGTAACTAACTCTTCAATCCCTTGATCATAAAGATTTGGATTTAAAGGCTTAGCATATCTTTGCGTATCAACATTACTTATGTTTAAGTTTTTTTGTTGTTTACGCATTGCGATTTGATCAATGTTCAACATAACAACTAACATTGTATTTGTGTCTTCTGTGACTTTAAATTTTTCTTCAGTTTTTAAACCTAAAATATTTACAACATCTTTACCAGATTTTAAAACAATCAATTCCTTTTCATCAATAATTTGTTTTGTCAAAGTCAATTCTCTATTAACTTTTTCAGCATCAATTAAAATAAAAGGTTGCCCTGAAATTAAAGTTGCCATATTAGCAATATTTTCAAATTTATTTTCCGCTGATTTAACGTTAGAATGTTTTAATCAAACATCATGAGATGAATCAAAAGGTGTATTTGTGTTTTTTAAACCAATGAAAGTATGTGAAACTGTGTTTACTACTTCTTCAATTTTCTTATTTATTTCAATATTAATTGATTCAGTTGTTTTTTCAAATTTAACTTTGTGTTCTGAATGATTAATTTGTAAATCAAAGTAATTTGCAATTTCTTTAACTAACTGTTTTGCAGCTAATGCGTCGCTTCTATTTAAAGTTAAGTCTACTTCAAATGTGTAGTCATCATAGTTCAATACTTCACTAATCTCTTTTCCAACCATTTCATCCATATTTTTAAAGATTGAATTAATGTAGTAAACATCAATTTGTTCAGATTCAGTTAGAACCGAGTTAGGTAATCCAATTTCATTGAAACCACAGAACATACCTTCAGAAATAATTCCTAAAATTTCTCTATTTTCCAATTCAAGTCCGTTGGCCAATTTAGCACCTGGTAAAGCTACAATTGCAAATTTATCTTCTTCAATATTTCTTGATGTTGACAAAATTGTTGCATATTTGTTTTCACCAATACGAGTTTTTGTTTTTTTTAATTTTGTTCCTTCAATTAGATCAACTTCTTCAATATGACCAATAACTAATTTTGTATTTAATTTTGAATAATCAATTTCTTGTTCCACTTCAAACCCTAAAGAGTTTAGACATACTGAAATTTGCTCATTTGTTATATTAGAAAGGTCTAAATATTTTTCTAATCATTTTCTTGTAATAATCATGTTCTATCTACTCCCCATAAAATTTAAATTGTTCTAAGAATTTAACATTGTTTTCGTATAAGTTTCTAATGTTCGAAATTCCAAATTTAAGCATTGCTATTCTTTCAATACCAGCTCCAAAAGCTAAAGCAGTATTTTTTTCTGGATCCATTCCATTTAACAACATTACTTGTTCATTAATAATTCCTGATCCTAAAATTTCAATTCATCCTGAATATTTACATATTGAACAACCTTGACCAGCGCATTTAAAACAGCTTACATCAACTTCTACACTAGGTTCAGTAAATGGGAAAAGACTTGGTCTTAATCTGATATTAACTTCTTCACCAAATAATCTTTTACACATGTATTTTAATACTCATTTCAAATTAGCAAAAGTAATTTTTTTACCAATACATAATAAGTCTAACTGCATGAATTGGTGTGAGTGAGTTGCATCATCATCGTCTCTTCTATAAACATTACCAATAGCTACACAAGCATAGTTACCTTCAAAGTTTTTATCTTCTGCCATTTGAGTTAAAACTCTAGCAGTCATGTGTGTACAATGAGTACTTAAAACTGTTTCTTCATCGATATAGAAAGTATCTTGCATATCTCTAGCAGGGTGACCAACTGGTAAGTTTAATTTTTGGAAGCAGTATTCATCACTTTCAACATCATTCCCATTTAATACATCAAATCCAATTTCAGTAAAGATTTGAGTAATTTCTTCAACAACAATATTAAGAGGGTGTTTAGTACCAAATTGTGCCAATGAACCAGTTAGTGAAACGTCAATTTTTTCACTTGCTAATTTTGCATCAAGTTCTTCTTTTTTGACTCTTGTTACAAATTCATCAATAGTTGAAGTAATGAATGTTCTTAATTCATGACTTGCAATACCAATTGCTTGTTTATTTTCAGCATCAGAATCTTTTAAAGATTTTAAAATTTCACTTAATTCTGATTCCTTACCTAATAAAGATTTTTTTAATTTTTCAGCATCATCAACTGTTTTAACTTTATTTAAATCAGCTACGAATTGCTCTTTAATCTTATTAATTTTTTTTATCATAAAACTCCTTTTGCTATTTTAATAAAGCTGTTTGTTTTAAAGAAACTAACTTCATTTCATTTTCTTTTAAATTTTCTTCATATGCTTGAACAACTATCCCAATAATTGAATTACTATGTTCTTCTTTTAATACTGATTTTAATTTTTTAAACACAAAGTTTTGAAAACTATTTTTATACTTTTGTATTTCATAATCGAAATATAAATTTGTATCATAGTGTTTATTATTAAGCATTTTAATCTTAATATCTTCATTTCAATAAATCATTTGTTCAATCAAAATATCATTAATAAAAGTTTTTGTTGAACTATATATGAAAGATAAAAATTCTTCATATATATTGTAAATAATTTTATCATTATTAGTTTGAATTAGGTAGTCCCATATTGTTTGTTCTACTTCTTTATTGAAAATTCTAATTTGATCAATTACTTCATTAAAGTTAGAAACTGTTTTTCTTGTTAATTCTTTTTTGTATTTCATATTTAAATATTTTAAGAATCTTGGTTTAGAAATAATTTCAAACAAGTTTGTAAACTCTCAGGTAAAGTTTATATCAAAGACTTTTGCTGTTTGATCTTTTTTAACTCTAGTGTTTTCAAAGTGATTTATTATTGATTGTTTTACTTCCATATTTCTCCTAAGCTAAATTTGTTATTTGAGTTAAAGGATTTTTTTTAACTTGTTTATTTGATGCATATCATCCAAATAGTAAAACTACTGACATAACTGATAAAGTTATTAAAATAGTTTTTAAATCAACTGTCATAAAAATATAAACACTAAACTTATTTGCTATTCATGTTAATAATATTTTTCAGAATATAACAGATGCAATATATGCAGCTATAAAAGATATTAAAGCCCCAATAGCATAACTACCCATTACAACTCAATTTATTTCTTTATCTTTATAACCTAAAGCTTGTAGAGTTAATATAATTATTTTAGCTTCTTCAACTATGATACCAATAATTACAACTAGAATTATTGCAAGAAGAACAGTTGTTAATAATACAAATATTAACATAACTCTATCAACTATTTCAGTTGCTTTATTTATAACTAAATTATTTATGATAAAAGAAACTGTTGATGTTCTTGAAGAAAAGTTTAAGAAATATGGATTGACAACAGATTTTAAGTTTGTAGTCACATTCGGACTCAAAGAATTAGTATATTTGAAAACTGGTCTTAAAATATCTAACATTATCGGTGTATCTTCATTAATTAAAATTGATGAATTTTTTTCAATAATTTTAATTGAATAAAATAATTCCATAAAATCACTAGTTTTTGTATTAACTGAAATCATTTCATTTTTTGAATATAAACTTGAAAATCTCACTGGAAGGCTTTCATCATAAAATTTAGTTTTAAAGTCTTCTGAATTAATTCAAATATTATCTGTGCCCAATTTTATAGTTTCTGCTTTATTAATTCCTACAACTCTAAGTTGAACTGTCTGGGGATCTAATGTTTTAGTTCTAAAATCTATAATGTCGTTAATCTTTATATTTTGATTTCTAGCCATACTATATGGAATTATTGCATTAACAATATTTGAATCTGCATTCTCTTGAGCTGAATTTTTAAATCTTTCAATTTCAGAAGTTGATACATCTTCAAAATTAAACATATTTTCAAAATTTCCATATTGATTAGACTGAGTATTTACTAATCTTGCATAAACATCAACATCATTATATTGGCCGCTTTGCGATAAACCAATTCAGTCAAATAAGACTTCATTTTTTTTATCATACATAACATTATTAATATTTAACATGTAATCATTTTCATCATAATTATCAAAATCTGTTAATTGTGTTGTTTGAAACACATTTGTTGCAACCGAGTTCATATTTGTAAAATTAGCTCTAACTAAAAGCGGTATATACTGTTTTAAATCATTAGAAAATATCTCATCAATTTGAGTTAATAATCAATTGTCTAATAAATTTCTTTGTTTTGTGTCATAGATATTAACTTTATTAATTAGCTTGTTTGTGTATAATTTTTGATACGCACTATCAATATATTTTTCTGTTGTTGTTGCTCCAATTAGATCGTTTTTCTCAATTATTTGATTAGACTTACCTATAATTTCTTGTAATGCAGAAATTGTTAAATCAATTTGAGCTATTTTTACTGCATAAATGTAAGATAAATCCTTACTGAAAATATGTTTTACAATATCAGATTGCATAGATGCAATTGATAAAGAATTACTTTCATTTGTTCTTTCATTTAAATCTAATATTTGAGAAGTTGTTCCAGTTAATTTAATTTCCTCAACACCTTTTATAAAAGCAGAATTTTTAGAATTTAAATTATATGACATAATTGTTTTTATAAAACTATTATTACTACTTTCTTCTGACCTTAAATCATTTGTTTTAATGTTCAACATATTGTTTAAAATGAAATACATTTCACTTCTTGGTAATAAGAAATTAACTTTATCAGTTGAATTTAATGTCATAAAGTAGTTATTAGTCATTTGAATTACTGCATCTATTCTAAATCTATATTCTTCTGAAGACGTTTTGTTCAAATATTCATTTGTATTTTTATATTCAGAATAATCATTATAATCAGGAGATGTTTTATTTCATTCATATTTGTAATTAAATTTAGTTTGTCCTTTAGTAATATCTAGTGTTGGATTAGAATTTCATCAATTATAGTAATGATCTGTTTTTTCGTTATAAACTGAAAACGATTGATTTAACATTTTTGTCATTAAACTTTGAGCACCAAATAATAATATATAAGTAAATGATGCACATGCAAATAATGCTTGAACAGTATAAAACTTCCCTTTTGAAGTTCTAACAAAAGCTCTTCTCAATCTTCAATTGAAAAACTTTTCTCCTGCGAATATTTTTTTAAATAATATTCCTTGTTTTATATTAGCTTTTGTTTTTCTACTATTAGACATTAATGATAAAACAGGCTCTTTTATATATAAGATAGTTGTTATGTAACTTATTAGAATAAAAAGTAATGGTATAAGAATAAATAAAGAAAACAAGAATAGTGGACTTACATAAATAGTACTAAAGCTAATTGAAACAGTATTTTCAAATGCCTTTGCAGCGAAAGTCTGTATAGGAATAGAAATTATAAACCCAAAGATTAAACTAATAAAAAATAAAATACCAGTTTTTATTGAAAATATTCAACTTAACTCACTAGTTTTATAACCAAATGATTTAAATATTCCTAACTGTTTTCTTGTTTCATTCATTTCTTTTTTAAGTTGGAAATTAATGAATAAGAAAGCTAGCACTAAAATTATAGTTCCTAAAACAACATTTATAATTATTCTAATTTGTAAATTTTCTAATGCTTTAGCAACTTTTGTTTCGCTTCAAGGAATAAAATTATTTTCTAAATTTGATAGTATTTTAACACCATCATTTGTTTTAAATAATTCAAAAGGCATTTCATTTGTTGAGTTTACATTTTTTATCTTTAATTCTAAATTATATGAAGCTTCGTTGCTTAATAGGTTTCAAGAGTAATCTCTAAATTTATTAATGAATTTTTGATTTAAATAAATAAAACCATAATTTTTCATACTTTGTGAAAATGCTGAAAAATTATTACCAGGAACAAAATTGTCAAAAGTTTGTCCAATTCCAACAACTTTAACAGTTGTTGATTGATTTGCAAAAAAACTTTCTGTTGGTAATATACTTTGAATTATTTTGTTTGATAGTATTGCATTAAATATTAAATTATTTGAATTAGCTATAGGCATTTTTATTTCATCGCCTATTTTAATATTATTTTCACTTGCAAAAGCTGATGAAATAATAATTTCAGGTTGCTTGTTTAAATTTCAACTTTCAGTTTTTCTTGATTTTTTATTACCTTTATCAAAAATAATATTATTAAATTCATTAGTTGAATCAGTTCTTATTTCAAAAGTTTGAGAACTAGTTAAAACTCCTGTTTCACTTTTTTGAAATACAAAATTTTTATTAACATTTATTTCATAATTAGATTCATTATTATTCTTATTTAAAATTTCATTAAAAAGTAGTATTCTATCATCATGTTGATATTTTTCATCTGCTAAAATTTTTGAATACTCAGAATTAAAAACTGTATAACTTAAAATTTTAATTGTTTTAGGATTTCAGTTAGCAATTAAATTTTTTATATCGTCAAGATTAGTTATTGATGAAATTGAATTTATATCTTGAATAACACCATTCACATAAGCAAAATTTAATATTCTATATAATGTTGAAAATCCTATACTTGCAACTGAAGAATAAATATTAGTTTCATCATCGTTTTGTAAAAAATTTTCTAAATCATATAAACCTAACTCTAATGATTTTTGAACATGATATTTAAAAACTTCTTGAGGTGTAGGTAATTTAAATTTTGAATCAAAGTTTGTTGAATCTTTGTATGATAATTCAAATGCTGTAGAATTAGCTGATAATCTATATCTTCTTAAAGATGAATTGACTTGTAATGTCATTCTTTCCTTTTCTTCAGAATTAAAATTATTTCAATTTGAATAATAATCTTTGTCTTTTTTATTTATTGAATCAGTTCATAATTTTGCATTTAAAAATTCTATAAATTTAGGATCTAAATAATGTTTTGCATATTTAGTTATAAATTCTTCGCTGTAAAGCATATCTTCATTAGCAGAAGAAAAATTTGAATTATAAGCTACATTTTGTTTTTGAGCTGAATTCATTTTTGAATATATTTGTAAAGGTGTTGCTAACATCCCAATAACTGATGCAGCTAATGTAACAATAAAAATTATCATGAATAAAGTTGATAATCAGTTTTTAAAAAAAGTTTTTAGATAACTTTTCATTATTTTGTTCATTAAAATCACCAAAAAAACCTTTCTTATTTTAAATATATTTTAACATTTATAACTAAAAAAAGAATCCTTACGGATTCTTTCATAACTGTATTCATTAACAGTAGATAAATTAACTAAAGCTAAATTTTTTATGATATATATAGAAATAGGATAATTTTAAGAAAAATAGTCACTTTATACTATTAAAAAATTTTTATAATAAAAACTACGATAATTGAATTAAACTAATTATTTATCTTTTAATATTTTTAATTTTATTTGTAAGAAATTAACATCATTATTTTCATTTTTTTAAAATATTTTAAACTATCTATTTTATAATTCTTTTGCCCTTCATAAATAATCATAAAGTCTTAAATTAAAATTAAAATAATCTTTATAAGTTAATTCTTCAATAATGACATATGCTGAACCTCGTCCATAATTATAAAATGAAAAATTTGTATATTTAATTTCATTTATGTTGTTAACATGCTTGATTTTAACATAAAAATAATTTCAAAGATCATCAAGAATTATTGTTTTTTTAACAGGTTTTTTATAAATTTTCATACTTTCAAATCCTTCAAAAACATAATTGATTTGTTCTGGAGATGACAAAGTGAATTTATCATTGTTTTCACCAATTGGAGGAAAATTATTTGAATCATTTGTGTGGAATTCAACATTGACTTCAATTACACTTTCTTTTTCTAAATTTAAAGAAAGATTTGTTGTTTCAGGGAAAATAATAGCTTTAAAACTAAAAAATCCTAAGGTTATACATGAACTAACAGTTATAAGAATAATTAAAAATATTAATATTATTTTTTTCATAATTTTCATAATTTTATTTTTTATAACGGTTTAAAAGTTGTTATAGATCCTTCCACATAAGTTGAAAGTATCACTTCTTGATAATTTCAACCATCTCAACCATAATGGCAAATAAAAGAATTTGATCAAAAATTATATACGTAACCATAAACAATAACCCCATGTGAAATTTTTCCTCTTGCTTCGCTATAAGCCACAGGATCTGGTGGAAAAAGACCAAAAAATACAACTGGTCTTCCAGCTTTTATTTCGTTAGTAAGATTTAACTTACCTATATAATAATGAGATTTTTCTTTAAAATTTATTTGTTTACAAAATTTCTTAATAGATTCTTTTAGAGGTTTTCCTCAAGATGAAGTTTCTCCCCCATTTAATTGTACTAATTTGTCTTTTAAATTAGTGTTTGGATCATAACGCTTTCCAGTATCTATTAGCATGTTATTTTTTGAATTTATATAGTTAGAAGGTATTAACTTTTCATTTCCTGTTGCATATCAATAGTACATCATAAGTGCCCCAGCAACAAAGCCACAAGAACCATCTCAATTTGAAGGAAAATTTGCATATTTTATTTTTTCGTAATTTCTAATATAGACTTTTTTAGATTTTGGCAATTGTAGTGTTTCTCCTGTTAAAACACCATTCACATAATTTAATACAGATATATTAGGCTCTAATAACATATTATTTAATATACTATCTAAATTTTCTTGTAATATTTTTGCATCTTCTTTGCCAATTTTACCGCAACCTTTATTTAAATGAGTAAAGTTTCCATTTTCTTTAACATAATAATTTAAAGGACCAAAGTAATATTTATCTTGCAAATCATTGTAAGGAATTTTAAAACTTTCAGATCTTTCAATTATGTGACCACTTCTTAGATCATATATTAAATATCCCTCATTTTCTCCGGTCATAAAATAAAATTCTCTACCTTTAAGGTCTTTAAGAATTACTACATCTTCTTTAATCTTTTTAACTCCAAGTTCTTTTAATTCAGATTTTAAATATCTTTTTAAATTTTCGTTTATCATGATTCTATTCCTTCTTTCTAGAATACAAAATTATCTTCTATAATATATTTTTTATATTACAAAATAATTTAATCATTAATTTTTAATAAAACTATTTATTCTAGAAAGATTTTTATAATTGAATATTTTATATAAAAATAATTTTCCTGAGTTTTAAACAACCATGAATCTATTCATTTTTTTTTTTTTTTAAAAAAAAAAAAAAAAACCTTTTCAGGTTCTTTCATAAACTGGCAGCGTTCTATTTTCTCACAATGCAATATCGTCGACGCTGTAGAGCTTAACTTCTGTGTTCGGTATGGGAACAGGTGTGACCTCTACGCTATGACCACCAGATCTTTTTTTAAATTGTTCTCTGAAAACTGGATATTAGATGATTACATACTCAATTGCTTCTTTTTTCTAAAATTCTCTCGATCTATTAGTAATGGTTAGCTTAATGCCTCGCGACACTTACACATCCATCCTATCAACCTCATAGTCTATAAGGGATCTTACATTCTAAAGAAATGGGAAAATTCATCTTAAAGGAGGCTTCTCGCTTAGATGCCTTCAGCGATTATCCGTTCCACACATAGCTACCCTGCTGTGCCACTGGCGTGACAACAGGAGCACCAGAGGTGTGTCCATTCCGGTCCTCTCGTACTAGGAACAGCTCTCTTCAATTTTCCTACGCCCACAACAGATAGGGACCAAACTGTCTCACGACGTTCTGAACCCAGCTCGCGTACCGCTTTAATGGGCGAACAGCCCAACCCTTGGAACCGACTACAGCTCCAGGATGCGATGAGCCGACATCGAGGTGCCAAACCTCCCCGTCGATGTGAACTCTTGGGGGAGATCAGCCTGTTATCCCCGGGGTAACTTTTATCCGTTGAGCGACGGCCCTTCCACTCGGGACCGCCGGATCACTAAATCCTACTTTCGTACCTGTTCGACTTGTAAGTCTCACAGTCAATCACACTTATACTTTTGCGCTCTATGCATGATTTCCAACCATGCTGAGTGTAACTTTGAGCGCCTCCGTTACATTTTAGGAGGCGACCGCCCCAGTCAAACTACCCACCAGACACTGTCCTTAACCCGGATAACGGGTCGAAGTTAGAAATCCAATATAACGAGGGTGGTATTCCAAGGTTGACTCCACTGGCCCTAGCGGTCCAGCTTCAAAGTCTCCCACCTATCCTCTACACGTTATACCAAATTTCAATATCAAGTTATAGTAAAGCTCCACGGGGTCTTTCCGTCTAGTTGCGGGTAACCGGCATCTTCACCGGTACTAAAATTTCACCGAGTCTGCAGCCGAGACAGCGAAGGGATCATTACGCCTTTCGTGCGGGTCAGAACTTACCTGACAAGGAATTTCGCTACCTTAGGACCGTTATAGTTACGGCCGCCGTTCACCGGGGCTTCAATTCGAAGCTTCGCTTGCGCTGACTTCTCCTCTTAACCTTCCGGCACTGGGCAGGCGTCACCCCCTATACTTCGTCTTGCGACTTAGCAGAGAGCTGTGTTTTTGCTAAACAGTTGCCCCTCCCTCTTCACTGCGGCTCAACTTGCGTTGAGCACTCCTTCTTCCGAAGTTACGGAGTTATTTTGCAGAGTTCCTTAGCTACAGTTATCTCGCTTACCTTAGGATTTTCTCCTTGACCACGTGTGTTCGTTATAGGTACAGGCTACTAGTTATTAAGTTAGAAGCTTTTCTTGGAAGCGTAGGGTCATGTACTTCGTTACTAGGCGAACCGTTCACTCCTCATAACACTTCAACGTTTAATACAACACGGATTTGCCTATGTTGCCGTCTTTGTGCTTAACCCAGGACATCCATCACCTGGGATACACTACCTTTCTCCGTCACTCCATCACTAACTAGCAGGTACAGGAATATCAACCTGTTGTCCATCGACTACGCCTTTCGGCCTCGCCTTAGGTCCTGACTAACCCTGGGTGGACGAACCTTGCCCAGGAAACCTTGGTCAAACGGTATGAATGATTCTCACATTCAATCGTTACTCATGCCGGCATAATCACTTCTAATCGTTCCACCAGTCCTCACAGTCTGACTTCATCACAATTAGAACGCTCCCCTATCACTGTATTAAAAATACAATCCGTAGCTTCGGTATTAGGTTTAGCCCCGGTACATTTTCGGCGCAGAATCACTCGACTAGTGAGCTGTTACGCACTCTTTAAATGGTGGCTGCTTCTAAGCCAACATCCTAGCTGTCTGTGCAATTCCACATCCTTACACACTTAACCTAAATTTAGGGACCTTAGCTGACGATCTGGGCTGTTTCCCTCTCGAGCATGGACCTTATCACCCATGTTCTGACTGCCGAGTATCCGACAATGGCATTCGGAGTTTAATTCTATTCAGTACCCCTAGGTGGGGCCATCATAGATTCAGTGCTCTACCTCCATTGTGGTAAACCTCGACGCTATACTTAAATATATTTCGGGGAGAACTAGCTATCTCCGGGTTCGATTGGAATTTCACCGCTAGCCACAAGTCATCCGCGGTCATTTCAACGAACGTCGGTTCGGTCCTCCATTTGGTTTTACCCAAACTTCAACCTGCTCATGGCTAGATCACCCGGTTTCGTGTCTAATGCAACGTACTAAACGCCCTATTAAGGCTCGCTTTCACTACGGCTCCGCATATTCTGCTTAACCTCGCACGATACATTAACTCGCCGGCTCTTTCTACAAAAAGCACGATATCACCCATTAACGGGCTCTATCTTCTTGTAAGCACATGGTTTCAGGAACTATTTCACTCCCCTCTCGGGGTACTTTTCACCTTTCCCTCACGGTACTGGTTCACTATCGGTAAAATGGGAGTATTTAGGCTTGCCGAGTGGTCTCGGCGGATTCCGACAAAATTTCACGTGTTTCGCCGTACTCAGGATCCATCTAAGAGATCAACACATTTCGTATACGGGGGTATCACCCTCTATGCCGCTACTTCCCAGTAGCTTCTACTATATGTTGATTTTGTAACTCTAAAAAGATGTCCTACAACCCCAGCCCGTAGACTGGTTTGGCCTCTTCCGCGTTCGCTCGCCGCTACTAACAGAATCATTATTTATTTTCTTTTCCTCTTGGTACTAAGATGTTTCAGTTCCCAAGGTTCCCTTCTCATAAGCTATGTATTCACTTATGGATAATACGAGATTAATCGTATTGGGTTTCCCCATTCGGATATCACCGGATCAAAGCTCACTTCCAGCTCCCCGATGCTTTTCGCAGGTAATCACGTCCTTCTTCGGCTCCATTTTCCAAGGCATTCACCATGTGCCCTTACTATTTTTTAGAAAAAATCTTAAAGCAATTGATAATTGATTCAGTAAAAATTTATTTTTATTTGTTAAAAATTGTTGATTTATTTTAATCTTTTACAATGCTTTTCATCTAATATTCAGTTTTCAAAGAACAATTCTCTTTCAGAGATTATATTTAAATAATCCCTGAAAACTAAATAGAACATATAATAGTCAATCTGTTTTGTTTTTATCTCCATAGAAAGGAGGTGATCCATCCGCACGTTCCCGTACGGATACCTTGTTACGACTTAACCCCAATCGCTAGTCCTACCTTGGGACGCGCCTTCCTTACGGTTAGGAAACGTACTTCTGGTATTACCAACTCTCGTGGTTTGACGGGCGGTGTGTACAAGACCCGAGAACGTATTCACCGCGACATAGCTGATTCGCGATTACTAGTGATTCCGGCTTCATGAAGTCGAGTTGCAGACTTCAATCCGAACTGAGACCGACTTTTTGAGATTAGCTCCCCCTCGCGAGATTGCGACTCTTTGTATCGGCCATTGTAGCACGTGTGTAGCCCAGGACATAAGGGGCATGATGATTTGACGTCATCCCCACCTTCCTCTAGCTTACACTAGCAGTCTCGTTAGAGTCCTCAACTTAATGTTAGTAACTAACGACAAGGGTTGCGTTCGTTGCGGGACTTAACCCAACACCTCACGGCACGAACTGACGACAACCATGCACCACCTGTATCAATGTTAACCTCCACTACATCTCTGTAGCTTTGCACTGTATGTCAAGCCCTGGTAAGGTTCTTCGTGTTGCTTCGAATTAAACCACATGCTCCACCACTTGTGCGGGTCCCCGTCAATTCCTTTGAGTTTCACTCTTGCGAGCATACTACTCAGGCGGAGTACTTAATGCGTTAGCTGCAGCACTGAGGTAATCCCCAATACTTAGTACTCAACGTTTACGGCGTGGACTACTAGGGTATCTAATCCTATTTGCTCCCCACGCTTTCGTGCCTCAGCGTCAATAATCAGCCAGTAAGCCGCTTTCGCCACTGGTGTTCTTCCATATATCTACGCATTTTACCGCTACACATGGAATTCCGCTTACCTCTCTGATATTCTAGTCCCGCAGTTTTCAAGGCGAACCGGAGTTGAGCTCCGGGCTTTAACCTCAAACTTGCGAAACCGCCTACGCACCCTATACGCCCAATAAATCCGGATAACGCTTGCCACCTATGTATTACCGCGGCTGCTGGCACATAGTTAGCCGTGGCTTTCTGGTAAGGTACCGTCAAGATAAGAGCATTTCCTCTCCTATTTTTTCTTCCCTTACAACAGAGCTTTACAACCCGAAGGCCGTCATCACTCACGCGGCATTGCTTCATCAGACTTTCGTCCATTGTGAAAAATTCCCTACTGCTGCCTCCCGTAGGAGTCTGGGCCGTATCTCAGTCCCAATGTGGCCGATCAACCTCTCAGTTCGGCTACGTATCATCGCCTAGGTGGGCCTTTACCCCGCCTACTAGCTAATACGCCGCATCCTCATCTTCTAGTGATCCAAACGGATCTTTGAATGTTTTCTCATGCGATAATAACATCCACATGCGGTATTACCTTTCGTTTCCAAAAGTTATCCCCCGCTAGAAGGTAGATTAGATACGTGTTACTCACCCGTTCGCCACTGAGGTGCAAGCACCTCCGTTCGACTTGCATGTATTAGGCATGCCGCCAGCGTTTATCCTGAGCCAGGATCAAACTCTCATTTTAAATTATTGTTTTGATTCTGACTATTATATTTTTTTGTATATTATTCTGTACTCAATTTGAAATTGTTACAGGATTGTACAATTGTTGTTCTATTTAGTTTTCAAAGATCATTTCCCAATCAGGGACTTTTTAATAAT
Organism: Mesoplasma coleopterae; assembly: GCF_002804245.1. Taxonomy (NCBI): domain Bacteria; kingdom Bacillati; phylum Mycoplasmatota; class Mollicutes; order Entomoplasmatales; family Entomoplasmataceae; genus Mesoplasma; species Mesoplasma coleopterae. The sequence continues at coordinate 475,886 of NZ_CP024968.1, forward strand.
AGCATAAGTTTTTATCAAGTTGCAATAAATTTTAAAAAATTTTTCCAAAAAAATAAAAAAATGTTGAGACTACCTAGTTTTGCCTCAAAATTTCCTTAATTTTTATTAAATTAGAAAACTATTTTTTTATTTCGAAAAAATGTTCCATTTGTCATGTTTTTGCTTTCTCCGCTGTTGAATTTAAATCATTAACTCAATTAGGATAAACTCTAAAAGCCATTTTACCTCTTTTATTTTCAAAAGACAAAATCCCATTATTCAGTAATGTATTTTTATCAAAAACAAAATATCCTTCATTAGTTCCATCTAACACATAAAGAATAAGTTTATCAATTTGATCATTATAATTTATAGGAGTATTTTTATTCTCTATTTTATACATTGCTACAAAATATCCTGCTTTTTTAGGAGTCTTCTTAACTTTTCTGAAATAGCATGTTTCTCCATGAAGAATAAATTTCGCAGCTTCATATTCTTTATTTATTATTTCAATTTTAATATCTGTGATTTTATTTTCAAAAATTTCATTCATTCTTTTAATTGATTCATACATAATTATTTTTTCATCTCCTCATATAAGGATCAAAGTTTTCTTTCATACGCAGAATTAGATTTTGGTTTAAAGTATTTAATATTTTTAATTTCATCAGGAAGGTACTGTTGAGCTACTCATCCTTTTTCTTCAACGTGTGGATATAAATAATTAACTCCCCTATTTAATTTAATTGCTGATTTATAATGATTATCTTTTAAATGAGATGGTACATCATATGCCATTCCGTTCTTAACATCTTCAAAAGCTTTGCCGCTTGCCATTAAAGCGGAATTAGATTTTTGACTTAAAGCCATTTCAATAATAACTAAGCCTAATGGAATAATTCCTTCAGGCATACCAATTTGTCTAAAAGCATCACAAGCTTGGACAACTCTTGGTGGCAAAGTTGGATTTGCTAATCCAATATCTTCATATGCCATAATTATCATTCTTCTCATTAAAGTTTCATAATCTCCAATTGATAATAATCTACTAAAATAATGTAAACTAGCATCCACATCACTACCTCTAACTGATTTTTGCAATGCAGATTTTAAATCATGAAAATCATCACCAGCTGCTCCACTTGGATTTTTACCTTGAGAAATTATTGTTGAAATTAAATCTATTGTTATTTCTTCGCCTTTATATAAAGAATCAAATAATTCAATGTTATTTAATAAACTTCTAATATCTCCACTATTAAGCTCACATAAATATTTAAGCGACTCTGGTTTAATATTGATATCGATTTTTTTATCACTTATTAATTTATTAACGAAATTGAAAGAATCTTCATGGTTAATTCTTTTTAGTTCTAATATTGTAGCTCTACTTCTAATTGCTGGATTTATAGTAAAAAATGGATTTTCTGTTGTTGTAGCAAATAAATAAACATTTCCGTTTTCCATAAAATTTAATAAAATATCTTGCTTATCACGATTTAGTCTATGAATTTCATCAATGATTAAAATAAATCTTTCTTTATTAATAGCTTTATCAATAATCTTTGTTAAATTTTCTTTTTTATCATAACTAGCATTAAAAAGATCATATTCAATCTTTAAGTCATTGGCTAAAGCAATGGCAAAAGATGTTTTTCCGACACCACTTGGACCATAAAAAATTAAAGACCTACAAAAGTTATTACTAATCATTCTTTTGATTAAGCCATCTTCTTTTAATAAGTTTTCTTGTCCTATTATTTCTGATGTCGATGTTGGTCTTAATAAATATGCTAATGGTGTATTCATAATTCCTCCTAATAAAAAATAACTAGTGTTTACTAGTTATTATTTTACTCTTATTTTGTTTCAAAAACTATCCCGAATACTTCTTCATATTTTTCAGCTGGAATAATTTTTAATTTTGCTTTTACTTCATCTGGGATTTCGTCCAAGTCTCTTTCATTTTTCTTTGGAATAATGATTGTTTTTAATCCACTTCTTGAAGCTGAAATAGATTTTTCTCTTAAACCACCAATTGGCAATACATTACCTCTTAGTGTAATTTCACCAGTCATACCAATTTCTTTTGAAACTGGTTTATCTGAAAGTGCTGAAATTAAAGCTGTTGTAATTGTAATACCTGCACTCGGACCATCTTTTGGAACTGCTCCTTCAGGAACGTGTATGTGAATATCATTTTCTTCAAATATTTTTTTATCTACACCAAATTTTTCATAATTTGATTTTACATAAGTCAACGCTATAGTTGCTGATTCTTTCATTACTTCACCAAGTTTACCAGTTAAAATTAGATTTCCTTTACCTGGGTATAAACTTACTTCAATTGGCAAGATATCTCCACCAAATTGTGTATACGCTAAACCAGTAACAACTCCAATTTGTGATTCTTCTTGTTTTTCAGTATGATCAAATATTCTTTTGCCTAATAAATCATTAACTTGTTTTTCATCAATTACAATTTTATCCATTTCACCATTTAGATTTTTAACAATATATTTTCTAATAATAGAATTAATATGTCTTTCTAATTGACGAACACCAGCTTCTCTAGTGTAGTATTTGATTATTTCATTAATTGAGCCTTCAGTAAATGATATTTCTTCTGATGTCAATTCATGTTGTTCAATTGCTTTTGGAACCAAATAGTCTTGTGCAATTTTAACTTTTTCAATTTCTGTATAACTTGATAAGTTTATGATTTCCATACGGTCGTATAATGCTTCTGGAATATCTTCAGGGTAGTTAGCAGTTGCAATAAACATAACTTGACTCAAGTCATAAGGTTCTTCAATATAGTGATCTGAAAATTCTTTGTTTTGTTCTGGGTCTAAAACCTCTAACATTGCACTTGCAGGATCGCCTCTGTGATCAGATGCCATTTTATCAATTTCATCAAGCAAGAATAATGGGTTTTTTACTTTTGCTCTTTTCATTGTTTGAATAATTCTTCCAGGCATTGAACCTACATAAGTTTTTCTGTGTCCACGAATTTCTGATTCATCTTTTACACCACCTAAACTTACTTTAACAAAGTTTTTTCCAACTGCTTCAGCAATTGATTTTGCTAAACTAGTTTTTCCAACTCCTGGAGGACCAACTAATGTTATAATTGGTGCTTTTAAAGATTTAGTTTTAGTTTTAACAGCTAAATATTCAATAATTCTTTCTTTAACTTTTTTCATTCCATAATGATGTTTGTCTAAGATTTCTTTTGCATATTTTAAATCAGTCAAATCTTCAGTTTCTTCTCATCATGGAATACTCATCATTCAATCAATATAGTTTTTCTCTGTGTTTCACTCAGGTGTTCCTGATTGAAGAGCTTCTACTCTTTTAATTGAAGCTAAAATTTTTCTTTTAACTTCTTCTGGGAATGGTTCTTTAGATAAACGATCTTTGTATTTATCTAAAGAACTATCATCAGAACCATCTTCATCTTCTAATTCGTCTTTGATGATTCTCATTTTTTCTCTTAAATAATATTCTTTTTGTTGCTTATCCATTTTTTCTTTTAATTTATGGTTTAATTCTTGTTCAATTTCATTTTTATGTCTAGCAGCATCAATTGATTCAGCATTTCTGGTTACAATTCCATCCTCTGAAAAAATTACTCTTTCAATAATAGATCATCTTTCTTTTAAAGATGAAGATGTTATATATTCTGAATTAGTTAAAATTTTTGAAGGTGCTAGTTTAAACATAATTGAATCAAAAGCTAAACTTAAATCATCAGATTCACCTGAAATTAATTGTTTAATTTGCTTTGTTACTAAACTTCCTTTAGTTTTAATAGCTTCAGAAATTTTTTCAATTAATTCTTCGTACTCTTGTTCAGTAAAATCGTTAATTGATTCAATTAATTCAACTTCTGCATAAGGTACTTCATCTTCATTTTCAAAGAAATTAATTACTTTACATCTTTGAATAGGATTTGTGCTAATTGTTAATGAATTATCTTTTCATTCTTTGATTACTTCAAAATCAATTAAAATTCCAAACTTATGTAAATCCGAAAATTCTGGTTTTTCAACAGAAGCATCGATTTGTGGTATTGCAATCATTTGATTATTTGAATTTTTAATTGCATAATTAACACTTGCTAATGTGTTTTTTCTTCCAACTTCTAAATTTTCTTTTATTCCAGGAACAATAAATGAACCTCTAATTTGGAAAATAGGTAGTTTTATTTTTTTACTCATTTTTTATAACCTCCTACGTGGTTAAATATATATTATCATATTGATTAGCAATTACAATAGTAGAGTGCTAAAAATAAAAAAACCTTTATCAGGTTTGATTATTTTTATAATTATCCGTTATTTGAGTATAAGAAGTCAACCAATAAATCATTAATTATTTCTGATTTTAACATTTCTGGATTTACCATAGTTTTGATTTGATCAGCAGGAATTCCAAATTGTGTAGCTAAATTTTCAAATTTTGCATTAATAGCTTCTTCAGTAACTTCAAATTTTTCTTTGCTTCTAATTTCAGTTGTTACTAAGTAAGTTTCTAATTTATTTTTAGCATCAGCTAATAGCTCAGCTTTAATAGCTTCATCATTTAAACCAGTTACTTTTTTGTATTTTTTGATATCTAAACCTTGTTGTTTTAATTGAGCTTCAAATTCTTTTCTTAAATCAGCTGCTTGATTTTCAATAGCTGATTTTGGTAATTCAATTGTTGAGTTTTTAATAACTTCAGCAATAATTTCATTAACAAATTGGTTTTTAGCATTTTGTGATTTTTGTTTTGAAATGTCTTCTTTTACTTTTGCTTCAAATTGAGCAAAAGTTTCAACATTAGGTAAGTTTAAATCTTTTACAAGTTCATCATCTTTTTTAGGTAATTCTCTTGCTTTAATTTCAGTAATGTTTAATTCAAAAGTTGCTGGTTTATTTGCTAATTCAGGAGTGTATCCTTCAGGGAAAGTTACATCAATTTTAGCTTCTCCTAATCCTAAACCAATCATTGAATCTTCAAATCCTGGAATAAATTGGTTTGAACCAATTACTAATTTGTGGCCTTTAGCTTCTCCGCCTTTGAAAGCTTCACCATCAATGAATCCTTTAAAGTCAAAAGTAACGATGTCACCTTTTGCAATTTTAGCATCAGCTGCTTTTGGTTTCTCCATAACAAATTGTTCACAGTATTGATCAATAACTGCTTCAATTTCTTCATTAGTAACTTCAACAGTTTCTTTTTTAACTGATTTTATGTTTTTGTAATCACCCAATTTAACTTCAGGTTTTAAGTCAAATAAGAATTCAATAACTAATTCTTTTTCGCTTACTTTTGCTGGAATTGGTTCTGGTGAGTTCATTGGTTCAATTTTAACATCTTGAGCTCTTGCAAAATCAAATGCTGGAGAAACCATCATTCTGTATGCTTCATTGTAAACTTTTGAAGGAGTTACATATTTTTCAGCTTGAGCTGCTGGAATTTTTCCTTTTCTGAATCCTGGAACTTCTAAGTTAGCAAGAACTCTATTTTTTGCTTTTTTTAAAGTTTCAGTTCATTCTGTTCCATCAATAGTAACAATTCATTTACCTTGACCTTGTTCAATAATTTTTAATTCTGTGAATTTCATTTTTTATTCCTCGTTATTCTATTCTATCTTTTGTAAGCAATAGCAATATTTTTTGGCTTAATGCTTAAAGTTTTTACAATTATTTCCTCTACTATTTTATTAATTTGATTTTCTTCTAACATTTGAGCTTTGTTTTTTAAATCAATTTTAATTAAAACATAAAGTAAATTATCATGATATAAGTCTGTTAATACTTCAATATTATCTACATTGTTTAAATCTGAGTTTGAACGCATTAAAATTGTATTCTGAATTAACTTATTTAAAGCATTAACTTCAATTTCTAATGCTCCACGATTATTTCTCTCTATTGAAATATACATATTCTTACACCTCTATTTCTTTTATTATTGAGCTCTACCGCTATATTTACCATCTACTGTAGAAATAATAACTCTTGTTCCTACATTAACAAATAATGGAACCATGATATCTAATCCAGTTTCAACAACAGCTTTTTTCAATGCTCCACTTGTTGTATCACCTTTAACTGCTGCTTCAGCTTCTGTTACTTCTAATTCAACTTTATCTGGTAAAGAAATTCCTAAAACTTCTCCGTCAAATTCAGTCATTTTAATCATTAATCCATCTGTTAAGAATTTACTTTCTCATTCTAATCTAGTCATTGGAATTTGAATTTGTTCATAAGTATCTGTATCCATTAAGTATGCATCAGTACCATCATTGTATAGGTATTGCATATCTTTTCTTTCAATCATCGCTTTTTCAACTTTTTCTCCACCAGTGAAAGTTATTTCAACTCTTGATCCAGTTCTCAAGTTTTTAGCTTTTACACTAACTTTTCCTTGTTGTCTTCCTGTTTTTGAGAAAGACTGTTCAATAACAACAAATAAATTACCTTCGTATATAAATGTTGTTCCAGGACGTAAATCATTTACTGACATTTGTTTTCCTTCTTTCTTTTTTAAGATTTAATTTTAATCATAGTAAATTATAGCATTTAACCTAAAAGTTTGAAAGTTTTTCATTTAGTTTTGTTTTTGACAAAGTTAAATACATAACTTCAAAAACGACTATTGAAACTATTCATTGAATACTATCGACAATTGCTTCTTTGACAGCTAACCCGTTTCGTGTTGAAATTTCTTGTGTATTTCAAACTACATAATATAAAAATGGGATATATAAAAATACTAAACTCGCTGCTAAAATTACGGCTGCATGTTTTGTTATCAATTTTGAACCATACTTCATAATAAAGAACATTAATACATTTATTAAAATTGTTATACCCATTGTTATTACTGAATTTAAGGCTAAATCCATAATAGCTCCATAAACAATTCCACCAACTAACATTCCATATCCTGGTACTAAATAACAAAAGACTAAATAAACTCCAGTTGTGAATTGAATAGCAACTCCATCACTTGTAAATAACATTGTTACTAAAGATAATGTAACCAATAAAGCTGATAACATTCCAATTAAACAAATATATTTAATTGATCATCTTTTCTTATTCAAAGTAATCGCCTACTTTTAAATCTGATAAATTAGTTAGTTTATATGCACTAGCTTCCATCATTTTTTTACCTGGTTTTTGAATTAGTTGAATTTGAACTTGCCCATTGTTTGTTTGAACATTAATTCCATTCTCATTAATGTCAACAATTGTTCCAGGTTTTTGTTCGACGTTATTATTAAGTATTTTTACTTTTTGAATTTTGTATCTTTCTTCACCTTTAAATGTATGAGCAATTGGTCAAGGAGATAAACTTCTAATATGATTTCAAACATTAACTGTTGAATCATCTCAATTAATTCTTTCTTCTTCAGTTGAAATATTTTTTGAGAAAGTTACTTGATCTTCATTTTGTGCGATTGGTCTTAATTCATTATTATAAATTTTAACTAAATTTTCTTTGATCATTTTTTGACCTAACTTTGCTAATTTTTCAAACATAGTTCCAGTATCATCACAATCTTCAATTTTTATAGATTCTTGAATGTAATAATCACCAGCATCCATTTTTTTAACCATTTTCATAATTGAAATTCCTGTTTCAGAATCTCCATTTTTAATAGCATACTGAATTGGTGCTCCACCACGATATTTAGGTAATAGACTACCATGAATATTTATTGAATCAATTCTTGGTAAATCCAAGATTTTTGTAGGAACAAATTGACCATATGCACAAGTAACAATAAAGTCACTTTCTATTTTTGCAATTTCATCATAAGCTTCAGAAATTTTAACAGGTTGAATTATTTTCAAATTATTTAATAAAGCAACTTCTTTTACAGGAGTTGGTTTTAATTCTTTTTTTCTACCTACTGGTCTATCTGGTTGAGAAATAACTAAAACTATTTCCACGTTTTCCATTTCAGTTAGAGCAGTTAAAATGTCAGCACCAATTTGTGGAGTGCCACAAAATATAACTTTAATTTTTTCCATTGTAAGCCTCCACTAATTCTTTAACTTTTTTAAGAATAACTACCATTGCTAAAGTATCTCTATCACAATATTTAAGCATTCCTTCTTTTACTTTCAGATTTCAAGCTGCTTTTGGTATTCTACCATCAACAAACTTTCTAAATGTTTCACTAGCTTTATCGCCTTTATTGATTACTAAATCATTGTATGAAAAACTAGGATCTAAACTTGGTTGTGTTTTTTTAATTGAATAACTACCTTTAAAATTTGGGTGATAAATTAAGAATGCTGGTCTACCAGTTCCTTTTGTGTCACTTGTGAAGAAATCCATTAAATCAACTGTGTTTTGAATAATATAAGCTAATGGTTTAGCATATTTAGGAAACATCATTGCTAATTTTCTTAAAACACCTTGTTCAAAACTTTTGTTATAAGCAACATAAACACCAGGACCATGTTTAAATGAATCTTTAATAAAGTTTTCAATAAACTTAATTCTTGGATCTGTATCTTGTTCATTACTTAAAAAACTATAGTGATGCATTGTTTCAGGTTTATTGTAGTCATAATTTTCATCAACTATTACATCAATTGAATATTGAAATGGAGTTTGATAGTAAGTATTAACTAAATTAAATCTTGGGATTGCTCATTTAGATGTTTCAAAGTCATACATATAAATAGGAAAATCTTTATAAATATTTAATAAATTATCTATTCATTCAATATTATCAAAATCTATAATTCTTCATTTTGATTCATCAGCTGGGTATTGTTTTTTCAAATCATAAACTTCAAACATTCTTTTTGCAATTCTATTTTTTTCAAAAAATGATTCACCTTTATTATTCAGTACAATACTTGGTTCAAACAAACTTTCATAATCCTTGAAGTAAGGTGATTTTGAATTTCTTATAACATGTGATTTTAAAGCGCGTTTAAATTTTCCAATGTTTCAAAACCCAGGTTCATTTTTATCAAACCAATTCATTACATGATAACAGTTATCATATTCATCATGGTTAAATCCATGATCTCAATTTCCAGCACGGTCTTTATTGTAATTTAAAGTACATTTTTTATTATGCATAAACTCTGGGATTTTACCATTTTCAGATTTAATATTTAAGTAGTTTGATAAAGTTACAAATATTTGATCTAAATCAAACTTTTCTCTGAACATTTTCAATTCATCTTTTAAAGTAGGTCTTTTTGCGTTAGACCCATATGTTAAATAATCAAGCGCTATTAATTTATCTAATTCAACTTCAATTGGAGTTGTATCATATTCAACTTCAAAATCACTTTTAACAAATTCTTCAATTTCTTCATATTTAATTTTTCCAAGTTGGTTTATAAATTCTTTTGCTTGATCACCAAAAGTTTTAGCAGTTATTATTAAATCTGAGTTCATTACATAATCTGAATTAATTTTTGCAATACAAATATCATCAACAATAAATCCACATTTTTCTAAAACAAACACTTGATACATTAAGTCAAAGAAATGTTCAGCTTTAACTTTTGTTGTAGCCTTAGCTTCAATGATTTCAACGTGTTTGTTTTCTTTAATTTTTAAAACGTCACATCTTGTTCTAATTTTTTCATTATCATAACTGAATGCTGCTTCATAAATATATTCACAATTATCTTCTTTAAGTAATTCTTTTGTTTTTTGTTCTGCTTCAAAGAATTTCATTTCGTCTAAGTTTACTGTTATTTTTTTAACAGTTCTTTTATCATTTGCAATGATATTTTTCATGTCAAAGTATTCTCTAACTTTATCCCCAAACGCATTACCATCTTCAATTGTTTCACCTGCAAATAGTTCAGGATCAAAGCCAGTTTCAGAATCTCATGCTGAATTTCATCTTTTAAGAAATTCCTCTTTTTCATTTTCGTCTAAGGAGTCAATGTTTAGGTATGCAGAAAAAATATCAATTGATTCTGCTGATTCAGAAAATTCATTTTCATCTTCAAAATTAGCATCTGCATCAATTTCAAGGATCCTATCCTTCTTTCATTTTACAGCACTGGTAAAATTTTCTTTATTATCTCAAACTCAAGCTTTTTTAACGCACTCTTTCATTGCAAGCTTAAATGTTTCTTTATTAACTTTTGCATTCAATTTAAACATATTTTTTTCTCCTTATTAAAACTTTATTATTTATATTTTATCAACTTTACATGTGTTATTAATGTGTTACTAAAAAATAACTTGCATTATGAGTACATAATTACAAGTTATTGATATTATTAATTTCCTTCTTTACTTCTGATAGGAACAAATTTTTCTTTATGGTCAGTTGTTCTTTGAATAACTGGGTTCTTTTTGTTTTCTTTAGCTTCAGCTCTAATTTTTTTGATTTCTTCTTTTTCAATTTTAGCTAATTCTTTTTCTTTAATTCGATCAGATTTTTTAATTGCTTTTCTTTCTTCTTTAGTTAATTTAACTTCTTTTTGACCAATAGCAATTCTTTGTTCTGTTTCTTTTAAATCTAAAATTGTATTAACAACTCATTTAGTTGCATAATTCTTTTTATCAATTTTAGTTGTAATACCTTCAACCTCATAAGCTCTTCTTTCAATTGACTTTTGTGTTTTAGGCTCAATTAGTTCAACAACAACATCAAAAACGTCACGATATTTATATTCAGGTCCTTTTCTTGAATAAACTTTTTCAAATTCAACTCTAATATTTTTTCTGTTATCTGTTTTAGCTAAAAATGCTTTGATTTCATTTCTAACCGCTTTATATCTTTGTTCTTTTTCTTTTTTAGCTGCTTTTTTTCCAGTAATTGTTGTAATAATTACAAATCCTACAACAACAATTAACATAACTAAAAGAATTATTAATCCTGCACTGTTACCCATAAAAATATCATTCCTTTTCTTTTAAATTCTTTATTATTATAAATTATTTTTTCTAAAATTATTCTACTATGTCAATAATTCCTCCACCTAAACAAATATCGTTTAAGTAGAATACTGCTTCTTGACCTGGAGTTACTGCTTTAACTACTGCATCATAAGATACTTTATATTGCGTATCTTTAATTTTAGTTAGTTTAACTTTTACATCAGGTTGTCTATATCTAAATTTTGCTGTACATTCAAATTCATTAATATTATCTAAATATTTTGATATATCTAATGATCAATTAATTTCATTTACAGTTGCATTATTTGATAATAAATAACTTTCATCACTTGCTGGACAAACATAAATTATTTTTTTCTCAATATCTTTTGCAGCAACATAGTAGGGTTCTTTCATTCCACCCAAATTAAGACCTTTTCTTTGCCCTATTGTGTAATACATAGCTCCAATGTGTTTTCCAACAACTGCATTAGTTTTAATATCAACAATATCACCAGGTTGATTTGAAATATAGTTTTGTAAGAATTTAGTAAATTCTCTTTCACCAATAAAACAAATTCCTGTTGAATCTTTTTTGTCAGCTGTAATTAACCCTTGTTCAGCTGCAATTTTTCTAATTTCAGGTTTTTCCAAACTTTGTAACGGAAATAAAGTTTTTGATAACTGAGCTTGAGTTAATTGACATAAGAAATATGTTTGATCTTTGTTTGTATCAACTGCACGAGTCATTTCATATTGTTTTGTTTCTTCATTAAATCTAACTCCAGCATAATGACCCATAGCAATATAATCTGCTTTTAATTCATTAATTGCATGATTTAAAAATTTATCAAATTTAATATATTTGTTGCATAAGATATCTGGGTTAGGAGTTCTTCCTTTTTTATATTCTTTAATAAAGTATTCAAAAACATATTCTCAATATTCTTGAACAAAATCAATTCTATGTAATTTAATTCCTAATTTATTTGCTACTTCTAAAGCATCTAAATAATCTTGTTCTTGAGGACACACATCATTATCAATTTCTTGATTACCTAAAATATCATTGTTTGCTGAGGAATCTCAGTTACGCATAAATAATCCTTCAACTTCATAACCCTGTTGAATTAGTAAATAAGCTGCTACTGATGAATCAACTCCACCGCTTAAACCTACAATAACTTTCTTTTTCATAGCTCCTCCTTACACAAAAAAATTACTCAAATGAGTAATTTAATTTTATCATATTTTTGTTTATTTCAAATTATATTTGTATGAATGCAAAAGCAATAAAGTAAATAATAAATAATACAGATAAACAATAAACCGCAGGGTGAACTTTTTTGGCTTTACCAGTTATCATCATCATGAATGAATATCCTATAAATGCCATTGCTACACCATTAGCAATTTCATAAGTTGCAATCATAAATAAAATTGATAAGAAAGTTGGAACTAAGAATTCTGGTTTTTCTCATTCAACATGAGCTGCTTCTTTTATCATCATAATTCCAATGTATACACAAGCTGCACTTGTAATAGGTTGAGGAATTAATTTAAAGATTGGAAATAATGCAATAGCTAATAAGAATAATATACCATTAACAATTGCTGCCAATCCTGTTTTTGCACCTTGTTCAATTCCTGCTCCAGATTCTGCAAAAACCCCTAAAGGTGTTGTCCCTGTTACTGAAGCCATCATTGTACCAACTGAGTCAATAACTAAAGCTCTTTGACTAATTTCTTTATGTTGATTTGTTTTTTTATCTAATTGATTTGTAAATGCTGCCATAGTTCCTGTAGCATCAAAGAAGTTAATTAACATAACAACAAATATTGAAATATAAGTTACAGGTGATGTTCAAATTTTAGTATTTCCAAATGCTTTAAATGTTGATTTTCAATTTCATGCAAAACCATCAAAATCATACTTTCAACCTTCTCAATTCGATAAGTTTGCTTTATATAATAAATCTTTGCTATCTGTTATATTTGTTGAAGTTGCAATTATAACAGCTATAACTGACATTACCAATAATGCTATTGCAACAGCACCTGGAATATTTCTAAATGATAAAAACAAAATAATCATTAATGTTACAGAACCTAAAATAATTGGAATGTAATTTTCTTTTAATATACCTAATTTAGCAACTGGAATTCCACCATCATTAGCAAGTCATCCCATATTTGCAATTCCAACATAAGCTATAAATAATCCAATTCCAATTCCAATTGCTAAAACAATTCCTTTTGGTATAGCTTTAATAATAAATGATCTTAAAGGTGTCAATGAAACTGTAACAAACACTACTGATGAAAGCATTGTAACAATCATTGCTCCCTCAAAACCTAATCCAGCTCCACCAATATTATACGTAACCAATGCGTTCATTCCCATTGAAGTAGACATAGCTACTGGTATATTAGCAAATAAACCCATTAATATACAACAAATTCCGGAAACTATCGCAGTTGCGAAGAAAATTCCAAATTCATTCATTTTAAAAGGTTCTAATAAACTTGGATTTAATGTTCCTTGCTCAACTATTTCTTTAGGTGTTGTTATTGATATCATATTTGATACTAAAGTTGGGTTAACAGTTAAGATATAAACTAATGCTAAAAAAGTTGTAACTCCACCAATGATTTCTTTTTTCATAATCGCACCTAAAGTATCAAACTTAAAGTACTTTTCAATTGAACGGATAGCTTTATTGTTGCTGAAGACAAAAGCTTCCTTGTTTCTCTGAGCTGTTTGCTCAGGTGTTTCGTTTAAAAATAATTCAGACTCATTTTCAACTTGAGTCTGTTTCAGACTTTTATTATTCATTTTGCCTATTCTTTCTATGTATAAAATTCAATGAAGAACTCAGCAAAAATAAAAAGAGTTTTCACAACGCGCAAAATACGCATAGTGAAAACCATAAAACTCATAATCTAACATTGGTGTTAGGTAGAGACTCCTTCCCGATATGAAGGATTATATAAGTTTTCATATTCATTTTATACTTAGTTATTTTATCTAATAAACTATTAATATTCAAATAAAAAACAACTTTAATTATAAGTTGATTTTATTCAATATTGTTTTTTGGTTCAAATGATGAAAGTTCTTCTAAATTTTTAAGTATTTTTTTCTCTTCTTTTGAAACTGAAGTTGGAACTGATATATTAATTCTAATTAATAAATCTCCACGTTTATCAGATGTTTGATTTTTAAATAGACCCTTGTCATGAACTTTTATTAATTGTCCTGAATGAACACCTTTTGGTATTTTTAATTTAACAGGTCCATCTAAAGTTTTAATAATAACTTCATTTCCCAAAATTGCATCAAGATATGAAATATTATAATTCATAATTAAATCATTAGAATTTTGTACTAATTCAAATACATCACTTTTAACTATACCAATAGTTATAAAAAGATCTCCAGGCATTCCACCTTCTAGTGAAGCATGTCCTTGTCCACGCATAACAAACTGTTGACCAGGTCATAATCCTTTTGGTAATGGTATTTCAATTTCTTCTCTTTTTGTTTCAACACCTTTACCATGACAATTTTTACATTTGTTTTTGAATTCTTTTCCGATTCCATTACATTTATCACAAGTAATTTGGTTTTGAACTTGGAAAGGACCCATTTGTTTATTAACAATTATTTGTCCTGCTCCATTACATTTTGTACAAGTGTGAACATCATTTGGATTTTCTGCTCCAACACCATTACATTTAACACAATTCTTAATTAAATTTAAAATTGTTCTTTTGTTAACTCCAAAAACTAATTCTCTATAAGTTAAAGTTACTTCTAAACCGATATCTTGGCCTTTGCTTGGTCCTCTTCTAGATGAACGACTACTTCTTCCTCCACCAAATAGGTCTGAGAAAATGTCACCAAAGTCCATTCCTCCACCCATGTTTGAGAAGAAATCCTCAAATCCTCCAAAACCAGAACCGCCAAATCCTGAACTACCATCAAAAGCAGCATGACCAAATTGATCATATTTAGCTCTTTTGTCAGCATCAAGTAAAATGCTTGCAGCTTCATTTACTTCTTTAAACTTTTCTTCAGCACCGCTTTCTTTATTCACATCAGGGTGGTACTTTTTAGCAAGTTTTCTATAAGCACTTTTAATTTCTTGTTCTGTTGAAGTTTTAGAAACACCTAAAACTTCATAATAATCTCTTTTTGCCATGTTGTTATTCCTTTTTAAAAAATAAAACTAACAGTTGTTAGTTTTTTAAATTTATTTTTATTTGTTTTCTTCTGAATCTGATTTTTCTTCTTCAGGTTGAACACCTTGTGCTTGAGCAAATTGACTTGCCATTTGAATCATTTGTTCTAATTCATTAACTTTAGTTTCTAAAGTTTCATAATCTTCTTTTTCAATTAATTCTTTAACTTCAGTTATCATTTTTTCAGCTTGTTCTTTTTGTTCTTGTGGAACTTCTATTCCTTCTTGAGTTAAGCTTGATTCAATAATTGCAACATAACTTTCAGCTTTATGTTTTAATTCAATATTTTTTCTTTTTAGTTCATCAGCTTCTGCATTTGCTTCAGCTTCTTTAATCATTTTTTCAATATCAGCATCACTTAATGCTCCAGAATTACTAATTGTAATAGATTTTTCTTCATTAGTATCTTTATCTTTAGCAATAACACTTACAATTCCATTTACATCAATTTTAAATGTAACTTCAATTTGTGGAGTACCTTTTGGAGCTGGTTTAATTCCAGTCAATTGGAATTGACCTAATGATTTATTGTCAGCTGCCATTGGTCTTTCACCTTGCAATACATTAATATCAACTGCTGGTTGGTTATCAACTGCTGTTGAGAATATTTGAGATTTTTCTGTAGGGATAGTTGTATTTCTATCAATTAATTTAGTCATAACTCCACCCATAGTTTCGATTCCTAAAGATAATGGTGTAACGTCTAGTAATAATACATCAGTAACATCTCCAGCTAATACTCCACCTTGAATAGCAGCACCCATAGCTACAACTTCATCTGGGTTAATTGAACGGTTAGGCTCTTTACCTAATAATTCTTTAACAATTTTTTGAACTGCTGGAATTCTTGTTGATCCACCAACTAATAAAACTTCATCAATGTCACTTGCGCTTAATTTAGCTGCTTGTAATGCATCTTTAACAGGTTTTGAAGTTCTTTCAACTAATTCTTTTGTAATTTTGTCAAATTCTGTTCTTGAGAATTGAGTTGAGAATGAAACAGGTCCATTTTCGTTCATTGCAATAAATGGTAAGTTAATTTCTACTTCTAATTGACTTGATAAATTGATTTTTGCTTTTTCAGCTTCGTCTTTTAATCTTTGTAATGCCATTTTATCATTTTTTAAATCAACACCACTTTCAGTTTTAATTTTTTCAATTAATCAGTTAATGATTTGAGTATCAAAGTTATCTCCACCAAGTTTGTTATCTCCACTTGTTGATAAAACCTCGAATGTTCCATCAGCTAATTCTAAGATAGAAACGTCAAATGTTCCTCCCCCTAGATCATAAACTAAAACTTTTTCTTCTTTATCTTTTTTCTCTAAACCATAAGCTAACGCAGCAGCTGTTGGTTCATTAATAATTCTTTCAACTTCTAAACCTGCAATTTTACCTGCGTCTTTAGTTGCTTTACGTTGTGAATCATTGAAGTAAGCAGGAACTGTAATAACTGCTTTAGTAATTTTTTCTCCAACTTTTTCTTCAGCATATTTTTTCATGTATCTTAAAATTTCAGCTGAAATTTGTTCTGGTGTATATTGTTTACCATTTACATCAATTTTTTCATTTGTTCCCATTTTTGATTTAACTGAGATAACAACGTTTGGATTTGTAACTGCTTGACGTTTTGCAGCTCCACCAACAATAATGTCTTCATTTTTAAATGCTACAACTGACGGTGTTGTTCTTTGTCCTTCTGGATTTTCTAAAATGATTGGTTGTCCACCCTCCATGATTGAAACAACTGAGTTAGTTGTACCTAAATCTATTCCTATAATTCTTTCTTTTGCCATAAAATTATTTCTCCTCTTAATATTTAACTATTTTGCTACTTTTACAATTGCGTGAATTAATACTCTATCGTGAATCATATATCCATCTGAAATCACAGACACTATTTTATTTGATTCCATACCACTATCTTCTAGTGATTCATTTGCTTCATGAAAATTCGAATCGAATTCATCCCCCGCTTTAACACCCATTGCTTTTATTCCATTATTTTCAAATGCATTTTCTATTTGACTGATGATCATTTTGAATCCCATTAAATAGTTTTGTAATTCTGGACTTTCAGTAGGTGTATCAACTACTTTTTTTAATAAATCAATTGGTTTAATTAAGTCTTCAGCTAAATTGCTTGAACCATATTTTCTAATTAAAGCTTCTTGTTCATTTCTTTTTTTAGTTAAATTTGCAATATCTGCATTTCTTAAACCTTTTTGAAATTCAATTTCTTTTTCACAACTCTCAATTTGCTTTTTAAGATCTTGAATCATTTTTTTATAATCTTTTTTTTCTTTTTTTATTTCTTCAGTTATAACTTCTTTTTCATTATTTTCAACTGAAGTTTCTTCTTTTTTTAATTCTTTTTCATTACTCATTTTTATGATCATCTCCATTTATTATTTCTACAATCAAGTTAATTAATTGATTAGCTTGAGAATAATCAACTCTCTTAGGCCCAACCAATGTTAACATAGTTGAACCTTGTTCAGTTTTAATTGCCGTTTCGACAATTGAAATATCACTTAAATCTTCAGATATTTCTTCACCGATTTTTGTACTTATTTGAATCATCTTTTGATTTGAACTATAACTTACATCAAATCAGTCAAACGGTGACATGTTTTCCATTATGTTAATAACTTTTTTAAGTTTTTCTGTGTCATTAAACTCAGGATTTTCTAACATGTTTTTCATTCCAACAATTTCTTTTTTAGATTCTTTTGGTTGTAAAATGTTTGACATAAAAGTTTCTAAAATTAAATCATAGTTTTTAACTGTGTTTTCTAAGTTAGGTCTAATAAGTGATATGTTATTTTCTATTTCTTTAACAGGAGTATCTACTAAACAATCTGAAAATATTTTTATTGATATTGATAAATCTGATAATGAAATATTTTTTAGATTGAACAGTTGATTTTGCATTTCTCCATTTGAAAGAATGAAAATTACTGATGCCATAGTTTCTGATAATGGAATTAGATCTATTTTTTTAACCATTAACTCGCTATTTAAGTTTTGTTTAGTAACAATAGCAGTCATCTTAGTCATTTCACTAATTATTTGACTAGCTTGTTCTAAAACATTTTCAATTTTTGTCCCACGTTGAAATAAAATTGATTTCAAGTTTTCTTTTAAACTCTCATTACAATCATCAAATTCCATTAAGTGATCAACATAATATCTGTATCCCTTTGTTGAAGGAACTCTTCCAGATGATGTGTGTTGTTTTTCTAAATAATTCATTTCCTCAAGTGTTGCAGAATCATTTCTGATTGTTGCGCTTGAAACTTGTATATTAAGTAATTCTTGAATTCTTTTTGAACTAACAGCTTGATTAGTCTTAATATACTCTGAAACAATTACTTTTAAAATTTGAGCTTGTCTTTCGCTTAACATTATGATCACCTGTTTTTATTTTAGCACTCTATGTATTAGATTGCTACTTTTTTTACTAATTTCTAATTTTTGATAAAGAAAAGCTATCATTTTCAACTGTTATTGTATATCTAATGTTTTCTTCAATTTCACCAGAAATAATTTTTTGAGCTAATAAAGTTTCAATGTTTTTCTCAATATATCTTTTAATTGGTCTGGCTCCAAATTGTGGATCATAACCTTCATCAATTATTTTATTTTTTGCTTTTAAGTCAAATGTTAAAAATAAGTTTTTATCATTTTCTAATCTAGTTGATAAAATGTTTAATTCTTTTGTAACAATTTCAGCAATATTTTCTTTTGATAGTGGATTAAATATTACAACATTATCAATTCTATTTAAAAACTCTGGTCTAAAGTGTTTTAATAATTCAGCTTGAATTGCTATTTTACTTTCTTCAGATGTTGAACCGTTTTTTAAAATATATTCACTACCTAAATTTGAAGTTAAAATAATAATTGTATTTTTAAAGTCCACTGTTTTTCCTAGAGAGTCAGTAATTCTTCCTTCATCCAACACTTGTAATAGAATATTAAAAACATCTGGGTGAGCTTTTTCAATTTCATCAAATAAAACGATTGAATAAGGATTTCTTCTAACTGCTTCAGTTAATCTTCCACCTTCTTCATATCCAACATATCCAGGAGGAGAACCAATTAATTTTGAAACACTATGTTTTTCCATATATTCACTCATGTCAATTCTTACCATTTTTTTACTTGAGTTAAATAATATATCAGCTAAGCTTCTTGCTATTTCAGTTTTACCAACTCCAGTAGGTCCCAAAAATAGGAAAGAACCAATTGGTTTATTTGGATCTTTAATTCCACTTCTACTTCTTAAGATTGCTTGAGAAACTGCTTCAATAGCTTGGTTTTGACCTTTTACTCTTTCTTCAAGTGTAGTTTCAAGTTCAAGTAATTTAGTTTTTTCTGATTCAACTAATCTATCAACTGGAATACCTGTTCATTTAGCAACAATTTCAGCTACATTTTTTTCAGTAACTTCTTCACTAACTAATGTTTCACGAGTATTTTTTTCAGCTTCACTTAATTGTTTTTCTAAACTTGGTAATAATGAATATTGAATTTCACCAGCACGTTTATAATTACCTTCATTTTGTGCAATTTCTAATTCATTTCTCAAATTTTCAATTGTTGTTTTAAAACCGTTAATTTTTTCTAGTTCTGATTTTTGTTCATTTCATTCACTAGCTAATTTTTCTTGTGCAATTTTTGTTTTTTCAAGTTCTTTAATAGCTTCAGCTAATCTTTCTTTTGACTTGTCATCTTTTTCTTTTGAAAGAGCACTTTTTTCAATTTCTAATTGCATAACTTTTCTATTTATTTGATCTAGCTCAGTAGGCACACTTGCTAATTCAGTTTTAATAGTTGATGAAGCTTCGTCAATTAAGTCAATTGCTTTATCTGGTAAAAATCTATCCGCTATATATCTATTTGATAAATTTGCAGCACTAACAATTGCATTATCATGAATTCTAACTCCATGATATGTTTCAAATCTTTCTTTTAATCCTCTAAGTATTGAAATAGTTTGATCAACTGTTGGTTCTTCAACCATGACTCTTTGGAATCTTCTTTCTAAAGCAGAATCTTTTTCAATGTATTCCCTATATTCTTTTAAAGTTGTTGCACCAATTGCTTTTAATTCACCTCTTGCAAGAGCTGGTTTCAATAGGTTAGAAACATCCATTCCTCCCCCATTACCTGTTTTACCTGCACCAACAATTAAGTGAAGCTCATCTATAAATAGAATTATTTCACCTTCTGATTTTTTTATTTCATTAACAATAGCTTTAACTCTTGATTCATAATCACCAAGATACATAGCTCCTGCCATTAAGCTTCCCATGTCTAACTCTAATATTCTTTTGCCTTTCAAAATTGAAGGAACATCTCCTTTGACTATTCTTTGAGCAAGTCCTTCAACTACAGCTGTTTTACCAACTCCAGGTTCACCAATTAAAACTGGATTATTTTTAGTTTTTCTTGAAAGAATTCTAATAACTCTTAAAATTTCTTCTTCTCTTCCAATGATTGGATCAATTTTCCCATCCTTAGCTGTTTGAGTTAAGTCACGAGTATATTTTTCTAATGCGTTTACTTCTTCGCCTTTTTGTTGAAATTCCATAATAAATTCCCTCCTTGATAAAAACCTATTTCCTAGGTTTGTAAATATATTAATACATAAATTTAGCAAAGTCAATAGGAGAGTGCTAATATTGTAACTAAGAAAAAAGAAGCTACTAAACTGCAACTTCTCCTGTAATTTTTGCATGACTTTGATAACCTTCAATTTCAATATCTTCAAATGATATATCAAAAATTGATTTATTTGAATTTATATTAATTTTACATAATGGCAACGGTTCTCTTTTTAATTGTTCATTAATTTGATCTAAATGATTTAAATAAATATGTGCATCACCAATTGTATGAACAAAGTATCTTGCCTTTAAATTACATTCTTTTGCAATTAATTCCATTAGCAATGCATATGAAGCTATATTGAAAGGAACTCCTAAGAATACATCTCCACTTCTTTGATACAATTGTAAATCTAATCAACCATCTTTTGAAACATAAACTTGTCAAAATGAATGACATGGAGGTAATAGCATGTTATCTACTTCTGCTGGATTTCATGCTGAAACAATATGTCTTCTTGAAAATGGATTCTTTTTAATATCATTAATTAATTTAGTAAATTGATCAACTCCACCAAAGTCTCTTCATTGTTTTCCATAAACAGGACCTAAATCTCCTCATTTATTACAAAAATCATTATCACTTTTTAATCTTTCAACAAATTCTTGTAAAGTTTCATTATTAAATTCAGCTGATTTTTTAAAATTATCATAAGGTCATTCATTTCAAATCTTTACATTATTGTCAACTAAATATTTTATGTTAGTATCACCTTTAATAAATCATAACATTTCATGAAAGATTGCTTTATAGAAAACTTTTTTAGTTGTTAATAAAGGAAAACCTTCACGAAGATCATATCTTTTTTGCACACCAAACTTAGATATTGTTCCTGTGTTTGTTCGATCTTCTCGTTTTTCTCCATCTTTTAAAATTTCATTAACTAATTCAATATATTGTTTCATGTTTGATCTCCCTCATTCAATGTAAAGATTATAATTCCAAAATTATTAATTTTCTTTTCTAAATATATTGATTTTTATTTTTTTCTAAATATTGTTTTCCTTTAATTGTTATTTGTCTACCTCGACCTGTTTTAACTATTAATCGTTCTTTTAAAAATATTGGTTCCATGTTATTTAAAATTGTTTGATTTGGAACATTTATTATTTGAGCTAAACTATCTAATGATAATACATTGTTTTCAGATAAAGTAGATAAATAGTCTAAATCTTTTTCATTTAAACCACACTCGTATAAACCCATTTGTTTAAATACTCAAATTAAATTATCACCTGATAAATCTTTTATTTTTTCTGTAACTAAGAAATCATAAATTCTTTTAACTAAATTGATAGCTACTCTTGGAACCAATCTTGAATATTTAGCAATTATTCTTGCATTATCAATTATTATTTTTTGATTTAGTTTATCAAAAGTATTAATAATTATTTTTGTTAAATCATCTTGATTGTATCCTTCTAATTCAAATTGAATCGGAAATCTATTTAAAAATGGAAATGGTAACTTATTTATTTCTGTTGTTGCTGTAATAATTGTAAAGTTAGGAAGTTTAATATTAACTATTTTTGAATTATATTCTTTACCAATAATAATACTTAGCTTATTTTCTTCTAAAACTGGATAAAGAATTTCCATAATTTCCTTACTAACAGAATGGATTTCATCAATAAACAATATTTGCTTTTCCTTAATACTAGTTAGCACTGAAATTAAATCACTTGGCCTTTGCAAACTAGGCCCATTAACGATATGAATCTTTGTTTTTAAAACCTTACTTAACAAATAAGCCAAACTTGTTTTACCCATTCCACTTGGGCCTGAAAATATTATAGGGTCTAAAACTTTATCCTGTTTAATTGCTGACTCAATACAAATCTTTAAATTTTTGATAACTTTTTCTTGACCAATATATTCACTTCATTTACTTGGTCTAAAATCATTACTCATTACCGATTTGTTCCATAACTATTTTGGTGATTTCATCAACTGACAATGTATTATCAACTTTAACAATATTGCGCATTATTGTTTTATAAGAAAAACCAAGTTTAACTAATGAAGTTATAATCTTTTCTTTTTTCTGTGTAATTTTATTTTTAAAGAAATGTTTTTGTAGTTCCTCAATTATTAGTTTTGCAGTGTAGGCACCAATTCCTTTTAACTTAGCTAATTTATCAATATCATATTGTTCAATCATTAAAATAAATTCTTCGAATGAAAAATTATTTAACAAGTAGAAAGTGGTTTTTAGACCCACTGTTTTGATTTTGACTAGCTCTTTAAAAAGATTTCTTTCATCTCTCGACTTAAAAGCAATTTCAGCTGTTTCAAATTCTGTATTGTGATCAACAATATATAATTTAATGTTTTGTTCATTTGTATAATTATCTTTTGTTAAATATAAAAAATATTCGCCCCTATTTTGATATTCGACATACAAGTAATTATCATCGATTGAATTAATGTTACAAATTAAATAATCTTTCATCTTTTTCACCTCATATTGTTATTACGGAAAAAATAAAAAAAACTACTTCAAATTTGAAGTAGGTTTATTTTTGAATTTTTATTACTTTTTACTTTCCATTATCAAGTAAGGTGAAATTTGCCCTCCAAAGTCAAAATCTAATTTGTCTTTAATTTGCAAATCAAAACCTGTCGTAAATTGTAAAATAAAGTTTTCTTTTTCATCAGTATATGTTGAAATAGAAATACCTCATTTTATCTTGTTTAAATGTTCTTGTTGATACTCAGATTCTCATAATCATGTTGCATTATCTTTAAATTCTTCAACTGATGTTATCTGTGCATCTTTTACATTGTTTAAATCAAATGCAGTTAAATCTGTTTGAATATTAGTTGCATTTCATTTCTCGCTTTTAATATATGCTGTTGGGAAAACTAATTCTGTTTCAGTGCTTGGAACTAATTTTGAATATCTTTCAAGTAATTGAGTATTATTTGTAATACCTACTGAACTTAGACTTCAAAGTCAAAATCTAGCTTCGTAGTCAGCTCCTGTTTCAGAATTGTAATGATAATCAAATTTTCCATTATCTTCTAATCTTAAAATTTCATTTTGATAATAAGTATCAATAGTACTTAATTCTGTTTTATATAAATTAGATGATACTGTAACCATTTGGCTATTTGAAGAACCAAAGATAGTTGCTGCTGATGCAATTGCAAGTGTCTTAATCATAAAAGTCTTCTCCTTATTTCTTTTCATAGATAAACTAACAAATAAAAAATCTATAATTTACCTATACTTATATTTTTACACTAATATTTTAAAAACTCTTAACCTAAATTTTAGATTAAATCACAAATATAATGCTATCATTTTATATATACTCACATCTATAAACCCTCAAAGTTTATCTAATTTTTAAAAGTAAAAACCAAGACTACAACAATGTCTTGGTTTTTCTATTTATCTATTTTTCCAGCTTCGTATAAGTTTTTAAAATGACCTTCTTTTTTAGTTAATTCATTAAATGTTCCTTCTTGTACAATTCCAGCACCATTAGCACCAAGTACAATGATATGATCAACATTTTTAATAGTTGAAAGTTTATGAGCGATAGTAACACTTGTTCTACCTTTCATTAATTGATTCAACTTATTTTGAATTTCTTTTTCCACAATATTATCTAAAGCAGAAGTAGCTTCATCTAAAATTAATAACTCAGGATTTTTTAAAATCATTCTAGCAATAACTAAACGTTGTTTTTGTCCACCAGAAAGCATAAATCCACGTTCACCTAAAACAGTTTGATAACCTTCAGGTCAACTCATAACTAATGCATGTAACTCAGCCTTTTTACAAGCTTCAATCGCATCATCATCAGTTGCATCAAATTTACCATATTTAATATTTTCTAAAACAGTACCAAATAAAATTTGTGGTTCTTGTTCTACATAACCAACATGGTCTAAGTAATGTGATAGATTTAAATCCTTTAAATCATCTTTATTATTAATCAATATTTGTCCTTCACTAGGATCATAAAATCTCAATAGCAATTTAGCAATAGTTGATTTACCAGAACCTGTTTCTCCAACAAAGGCATATGACTTACCATATTGTAAAGTAAAGTTAAAGTTAGGTAAGATTAAGTTTTCTGGTTTTTCAGGATATCTGAATTTAACATTTTTGAATACAATATCACCTTTTAAGTCTTTAATTTCTTTTCCCTCATGATAATGGAAATCTAAAATTGATTCAGCATTTAATGTTTTTAGAATTCTTGATGAAGAAACTCCAGCCATAGCAGCACCACCAGATATTACAAATAAGGTAATAATTGGCCCAGTTAACATTCCTTGCGCCATTACAAAAGCAGGGAAGATTTGGAAGAATGCTTGCATTCTAGTGGTATCTGAATCTCCAGCAAAGAAAACAGCAGCAAATACAGGAGCAGTAAACAATAATAAGAAATCTCCAGCAAAAACAATCATTGAAAATAAACTTAATCATTTTCCAATTGGTCTTCCTTGGTCATAATAATCAACATGTTTATCTTTAAAGTATTGTGTTTCATAATCTTCTGTTCCAGTTGATTTAATTAATCTAATTGAGATAACACGATCAATTACATTACCATTAGTTTTTTCCAATGTTAATCTAACTTTTTCTCATTTTTTAACTAATGCAATATAACAACCAAAAAACGCAATTAAAATTAATACAAAAATTACACATCCAACTAAAGCAATTCTTCACTCAAGAATAAAAGTTAATGATAATCCAATAATTGATTGGAAAAATGCACTAGCCACATTCATTGGAATATCAACAGCTTGATTTCCTACAACTTGAGCATCAGAAATAACATTAGTTAAAAGTTCACCAATCTTTTTATCTGAATAATAAGAAATATCTTGTCTTATTAGTTTTTCTAAAACTTCATTTCTTAAATGCGTTTCAATTTGTTTTGCAAACGTATTTGATCATCAGTTAAATAAAAATGAGTTAAATAAGTTAAAGAATAATAATGCTACTGAAATAATAATTAGTTCAGTTGTTTCTAATCCTCAAAATCTAACTAATCAAAAACCAGTAGATGCAGCTTTTTGTGCATCATTTAAACTTAAAGCTAAATTTATTTGGTTTGTTAGTAGCGGAGCTAAAAATAACATTAAAGCCCAAAAAATAAAGTTAGGAATTACTCATCAGTTTTTTTTAAAATCTTGCTTATAATATTTAAAAAATAAATATATAAAAGCTCGACTATTTGAAATTTCTTTTTTCTTTTTCATAATTCCCTCCCTATTGATTTTGTTCTTCTAATAAACCTGCTTCGTATAAGTTTTTAAAATGACCATCCACTTTAACTAACTCTTTAAATGTTCCTTGTTGAACTATACCTTTAGCATTTCCACCTAAAACAATAATATGATCAACGTTTTTAATTGTTGAAAGTCTATGAGCAATAGTAAAACTTGTTCTACCTTTCATCAATTCATTTAGTTTTGCTTGAATTTCTTTTTCTACAATATTATCTAATGCAGAAGTAGCTTCATCTAAAATTAAAATTTGTGGATTTTTTAAAATCATTCTGGCAATAACTAATCTTTGTTTTTGCCCTCCAGAAAGCATAAATCCTCTTTCTCCAAGAATTGTGTCATATCCTTCTGGTCATGAACTAATTAATTTATGTATTTCAGCTTTTTTACATGCTTCAATAACTTCTTCATTAGTTGCATCAAATCTTCCATACTTAACGTTTTCATAAACATCACCAAATAAAATTTGTGGCTCTTGTTCTACATAACCAACATGTCTTAAATAACTTGATAAGTTTAAATCTTTTAAGTTTTGATTTTTATTAATAATAATATCACCATTACTTGGATCATAGAATCTTAATAATAATCTAGCAATTGTTGATTTACCAGAACCAGTCTCTCCAACAAACGCATATGATTTACCTTCTTCAAATGTAAAATTAAATTTAGGTAAAATTAATTTTTCTGGTTTTTCTGGGTATCTAAATTCAATATCTTTGAATACGATATCTCCTTTAATATCATTAACTATAATTCCATCAGTATAATGTGGATCTAGTCTTGATTCATCTTTTAATAAGTTTGATACTTTTACACTAGCAACTCCAGCTACAGCTAATGAGAATGTAATTCCCATTAAACTACTATATGTTGCAATTAAACTTGCTTGATTAATCATGTATGCTGGGAATGTAGTTGAAAAGAATGTTGATGATGCTTGTTGATCACCCATAATTGAGTAAATAATCCCTGCAATGATTGGAATAGCAAATTGTAAAATCATTGAACCTGCATAAACTGTAGTCATTAAGAATGATAAGTTTAAAATAGCTGGTTTATGCGCTTTGTAATTAATTTCTTGTTGTTTTTCTAAATATGCTTTTTCATAATCTTCTGTTCCAGTTGATTTAATTAATCTAATTGTTCCAACTCTATCAGTAACATTACCATTAACTTCTTCATATACTTCTCTAACAACTGCATATTTTTTAACAGTTTGAATATAGAAAACAAAGTATAAAGCTAATAAAGCAAAGTAAATAATTGATCCAAAGATTGCAATTTTTCATGCAAGAATAAATGTCATAACAAATGCAACAACAAATTGTGATAGTGAAATACCAATATTTGTTGGAATTCTAACAGCACCATCACCTAAGTTTTGTGTATCAGCAACAACACTTGTTAGAATTTCTCCAATTTTTTTGTCTGAATAATATGAAATATCTTGTCTTACTAGTTTTTCAAGAATTTTATTTCTTAAATCAATTTCAATCTTTCTTCCTAAAATATATGAGTAATAGTTAAAAACAAAAGTTCCGATTGCATCAATTATAATCATAGATACAGCAACTATGATAATTGTAGTAGAACTTCATCCTCAAAATAAAATTTGTTCAGCATCGTTTAAATCAACTCCGTTTTCACTTTTAATAGCTAAAGTAATTTGTTGAGTTAAAAGTGGGATTGAAGCTCTGGTTAAACAGAATGATAATATAGTTAATGCTAGAATAATTGTTATTCATCAGTATTTTATATAATACTTAGAAATTATTTTGAAAAATTCTGCATTTGTTGAAGTTTTTTTATTTTTGTTCATAAAGTCCTTTCTTAAGTATTTTTACAATATATAAATATTATCATTTAGTTTTAAAAATTGATAGAGGTAAAAGATTAATAATTTTCATTAATTAAAATACTATTATTTAAAAATTCGTTATGAGAATAAACTTGTTCTTCTATAGATTCTAAAATATCCATAAAATCAATAAAAAGAACTTTATAATGATCTGAATATTTACTATCACTTATTATTATTGCTAAACAGTTTTTTAAAGTGTAAAATTTCATAGCTTTATATTCCCTATCTGAGTCATAACTAAACTTATAATTTCAAAAATGTGAAAAAAAATCTCTTAATTGCTTAATATTATCAAAGCAATTTTTAATATCTTTTTTTTTGAATTCTTCCAAATTTTCATCTTTTATATCACTAAAAATTATGTAACTTTTATTTTCAAGATAGTTTGAGTACTGTTCTAAACTGATTTTAAATATTTTTCTCGGAAACTTTACTTTATCTATACCTATGTCGTTATTCATAAAGTTAAAAATGCTAATTCATGACATTCATTTAAATATATCAAGTGTTTCAATTTCTAAGCTTCTTTCAGAAATAAAAAGCTCGTTGTCTATATTTAATTCTTTTAGCTGTTTATTATAAATTTTATAAAAAATATTTTCATCAAATTTATCATTTAGTTGCATTTGTATATACTTATAATCCTCAAAATACAACTTGTATCAAGTGCACATTCCATTAGTTTTTGGATCTTTTCTTTTTTCAGGTACTTCATGGATTAATCAATTAGGTATTTTTGTTTTAAATTCAAACATAAAATCACTTTTGAAGTCCTTTAGAAACATATAGTAATAATCATTTTCTTGTTTTATATTTTTATGTGTTACAAAAAAGCGAATTTTATAAATTAAATTTTCATTCAATCATGAAGTATTATATTTCCCTCCACAAGGTAAAAGTATTTTTTTTGATTTTTTCATATTTCTAATCTTCTATAACCATTTCTCCAAGTATCTTAGAAAGCCCTTTTTGAACTTTATTGAAGAATTGTTGGTTTATTACATTAATCGATTTTTTAATTCTTGTTGAGTTTCTTTCTAAACTATCAGCCACTTTATCAAGATCTTCTAATTCTTTTTGCATTTTTTTATAAGCTGTTGGAAATTGCACTGTTCAGTATTCATTTAATTCAGCTTTTTGTTTTTCTAATTCTTTTAATAAGTCATTATCAGAAGCATTAGTAACATTTTTTATTTTTTGATTATATTCATTTTCAAATTCAACTAATCTTCTTACAATTTGTCCAACAAATACAAAACTTTCAGAATCAGTGATTCAAATGTTTTCATATTCATCACTTCTAACAAAAGGTAATCCAGGATACTTATCATTAAAACTTGTTGCTACTAAAATTCCATATTTAGTATTGTTGCTTGCTGCATCAGTTGATAGTTTAGGGATTCAAGTATTACTTCATTCAGCATTTTTAACTTCATAAACAATTTTTCCTATTTCTTCACGCTTATGATTTTTAATTGTTTGTAAATAATCAGCTTTCTTTTCCCCAGTTGTAATTTTTTCAATTCCGTCAAATAATCCAAATGCTTTAACCAGATCTTCATAAACTTCATGTTCAAAGTTTTCACCTTTACGTTTTGAGTTAATAATTTTAAACTCACGGTTAGCTTGCACTAAATCAGCTATTCTCTTGTCATAATCATTAATTAAAGTTAATTCTTTAGTTTTTGATTCTGCATCCTTTTGAATGGCCAAGTTTTCTAATTCAATTTTTTTATTATTTAACTCTAGTTTTAAATTATTTATTTCTTGACTAAATTGATTAATTAGAACTTCTTTGTTTTTTTCAATTTCAAGATTTAATTTTTGATCTAAAGCTTTAATTTCAACTTCTTTATTAGCTAGTTTAATTTCTAATGAATTTTTAACATTATTAAATTCATTTAATAAGTTATTTTTTGTTTCATTTAATTCTGCAATCTTTTGTTGATTTAATTGATCAATAATATTTTGTTGTTTTTGAATGTTTAATTCATATTCTTTAATCTTTTCACTAAACTCGTTAATAACAACATTTCTTTCTTTATCTATTTCTAATGCTTTTTGTTCATTTAATTTATTAATTAAATTATCTTTTTCATTAATTGAAATATTTAAAGCTTCTAATTGTTTATTAAAATTGTTTAGCATTTCTTGTTTAACTAAATTTATTTCAGCAATTTGCTTTTCATTCATTTGTGTAATTAATTCATTTTTAAGTTGCACACGAATTTCATTTTCTTGTCTTTGTTTTAATTCACCTAAATAGTTTTCAATAACTGTTCAGTTTGAATTATGATTCTTAAAAGAATCTTTTGTAATTTCTTCGCCACATTTGGGGCAACGAAAAAGTATATCGCTCATGGATATATCCTCCTTTATTTAATATTTGTTTGTTTTATTTTAAGAGTCTAGAATAAGCACAGACTGTCACCTTTGGCTCACTTTCTTTATTATTCTAAGGTATAAAACTAACCTACTTTTATAATACTGTTTTATTTTTTGAAATAATGGTATTTTTATATTGTCTTTATTTATTTTTTAGTTAAAATGGAAAAAAATAAGCCTAAGCTTATAAATTAAAATTGGAATTGCAACACTTATGAGAAAATAATCTCATAGGTATTGCAGTTTTTTTATTACAAAAAAAGCAACTCCTGACCGATCAAAGCCCAAAGGAGTTACCATGAATAATTATAAACAAATATCTTTAAAAGAAAGAACATTAATTGAATATCTATTAAATATTCAAAATAAACCAGTTTCTTTCATAGCTAAAGAACTAAAAAGAGATAGATCAACCATCTACAGAGAAATTAAAAGAAACAAAGCAGCTGTGATTTACAAATCTAAGGATGCGCAATTTACAAGAGACATTAATAATACTTTATCTCATCAAAATGAAATAAACAAATATAAGGAATTTTTAAGATTTCTTTATGCAAATTTTAATCCAAAAAGTTTTAGTATTGATGTTTGTGTTTTTAAGGCCAAAGAACTTGGAATCAAAACTCCAACAACTCAAACTGTTTACAATTGAATCAAAAATAAGCAAATAAAAATAAAATCAAAAGACTTGCTTAGACCTAGGTTTTGATGAAAAAAGTCCAGTTAATATAAGCAATATTTATGAGAAATATAAAAAATGAATTCAATTCCAATTACGTATAGACCTAAAAACATCAATGAGAGAAGAGATATTGGTCGTTTTGAAATTGATTTAGTTGTTAGTTCAGGTAATAGTTCAAAAGCCATAATGACACTAGTTGAAAGAGTTACCAGAAAAGGTTTTACAATTAAATTAGAAAATAAAACTATGAAATATGCAAAAGAAAAATTAAAAGAATTAATTGCAAAAGAAAATTTAAATATTAAATCAATTACAAAAGATAATGGTATGGAATTCAATCTTTTACATGAAGTCACACAAGAACTAAATATACCACTTTATACATGTAATACCTACGCTTTTTGTGAAAAAGGGAAAATAAATAAATGAAATTAACTAATATTAAATTAATTTCAACAGATTTAGATGGAACTATTTTAGAAATATTAAATGAAATAAATAAAATGTCTCGTAAAATTCTGAACTACAAATCAACTCAGGAATTTTATGAGACATTCGGTTAGAAGTGTTGCACTTCCAATTTTAATTTATAAGGTTCAACCTATCTTTATAAGTTTTAGATTATTAATCATTTATATTTGATTATTAGTTAAAACTAATTTAATTAAATGTTTAGATTTATATTTTCTAGAATTAGGTTTAGCATCAACAGTTACTCCCGTGAGAATAATATTTAGACCTTCGCCACTTGGCACTGTTCCCTGCATTACCCCTAATACCACTTCATCATCAGTTAAGTCTGAGTCAATTTTAAGAATTTCAGATCGAGCTTTTTCTATTGCATCATTAGTTGAACCAACAGAAACACTATCAACCTCAATTTTTACTAAATTTGAAAGAACTACATCAACTGATTTTCTCTCAGGAATTATTTCAAAAGTTTTAGAAGCCCTCAATTTTGAATTTTGTAGAGCTACTACTTCAAATTTTGTAAATACATCAGTTTGAACACTTTCAATATTCTCTGAACCACGAATCAAAATTATTTCAATATTATTATCATTCAGTCTTTCATCAATCCTAATTAAAGTTTGCTTAATTTCAATTAATAATTCTTCTTTATTTTCAACTTTTCTATTTTTACTTTCAATAAGTTCTAAATTATTTGTTATTGCCGGTATTTCTAAATAAGTTATTTTTAATTCAATTTCACTTTTTGTATAAAAGAATGTTCCCTCTTCAGCAGGCATTAAATATATAAAAGAAGGCTTATTAATATCTAAGTAAAAACTAACAACATCTCACTTAATATTTTCATTATTTTCTTTTAAAATTGTTTCTATCTCAGCTGTAAGTTGCTGTTCATTTTTTCCTATAAATGTATCAACTTCTATAGTTTTATCGTTTAATGCCTCTTCAATAGTTTGTTTATTGAAATTTATTGCAAAGGGTTTCAAAACATCATCAAAGTTATTATTACTTTGATCAACTGTATTTTCAGGAATAATTACAATTTTATAAGTTGAAATTTCATCAGACTGATTTGAATTTTTAACTTGTTCAATTGGTGATGTAAAATGTTCAATATCTTTTATATAAATATCATTTTCAATTCCTAAGTATTCATAAAGTTCTTGAGTGTATATAGATTTAGATAATGATTGATTGCCAGGATAGGTACCAACTCATTTTCTTGCATCAAAATGTTGTTCTGCAAATCAAGTAATTGTTTTTTGTTTAACGCTGTTTAAATGATTAACGATTTTACTTGTATCATCAATTGATGCGCTTACTTCAAATTGCCCATCAAAGTTGTCAACATCTCATTTGTAATCAGATTTAAGCACAACTTTAACATTATAAGTTTTATCCTCAAACGCGAAAGTACTTGGCCTATCAACTTCTACACTACTAATTCCTTCAACATCATTAAGTGCTGAATTCAATGCAGCAACAGCTTCTTCATCAGTCATTTGTTTGTTTTGAACTGAAGCATTAAGTTTTGACTGAATATCTTCTTTAATTACTTGATCATAATTACCAACTTTTGCTGTTACTTTGAATTGTCCATCAAAGTTGTCAACATCTCATTTGTAATCAGATTTAAGCACAACTTTAACAACATAAGTTTTATTTTCAAAACCAAAAGTATTTTGTTTATCAACTTGTACACTACTAATTCCTTCAACATCATTAAGTGCTGAGTTCAATGCAGCGATAGCT
The DNA here is from genome assembly GCF_002804245.1 of Mesoplasma coleopterae. NCBI lineage: Bacteria > Bacillati > Mycoplasmatota > Mollicutes > Entomoplasmatales > Entomoplasmataceae > Mesoplasma > Mesoplasma coleopterae. The sequence goes on from NZ_CP024968.1 coordinate 509,068, forward strand.
TCTTCATCAGTCATTTGTTTGTTTTGAACTGAAGCATTAAGTTTTGACTGAATATCGTTTTTTTTAATTTCAGATTCTATTGATACTTTATTTAAGTGCTTCAGAGATTGATATGAAACAATTCCTGTAACAGCGCTTGAAGTTAAAGAAACTATAGCTAATAATTGTAATAATTTTTTCATTTTATTCTCCTTTGACTAGTTAAAAAATAATTTTTCTTTTTTAATTTGCAATTTCATTTTTTACTTTTTTCATGTAAGTAATTAATTCTCTTTTGGTTAAATCTCTTAAATTAACTTCTTGTAATTTTTTTGATAAGTTTTTTTCGATTGCAACACTTCTTAATTTATTTGAATATTTTTGTAACTCATATCTTTTTTCACTTATTTTATCTGAACCATCTATTTTAGATCTTTCTGATATTGAAAGTTTTTTATCTTTTTTAAATTCTACTTGATCTTCATTCAATTCTTTTTCATACTTTTCTTCCATTTTTGAAATAAACATTGTTGCTGATACTTCAGAAATTTTAGAATCTTTTTTAGAATTAATTTTTCTTGCTTTTCCATTTACATTATTTGACTTTTTAATTTCATCTTGTTGATTAGAAATACTTTTAATTTTTAATATTTTATTATCTTTAAAAAATTCATAAATGATAAAACAAAGAATAAATGCAATAGCAACTATTAAAACTCAGTTAATTAGTAAGTCTCAAAAAATTGGAAGCAAAAATATATATCCGCCATTTACACTGTATAATAAATTAAATTCTGAAAAAGACTTTGAACCTATTGGCCCTGTAAAAAAAGAACTTGTTATTTTTCCATTAGCAAACCAACTATGATCTGTTCTGTTTACTAAATTAACTTGTGATTCAAATATTTCTTTTCATTCGTTAGTTCCATTTATAGCTTGATTTATCATTTTAAACATAAATGCTAAAATTAATAAAATAACCATGATTACTAATCAAAAAAAGATATTTTTAAATTTATTCTGTTTTATTTTTATTATTGTTTTCATTTTGTTTCCTCCTTATAATCTTTTATTTATTTTTTGTTGTCAATTTTATCTTTTTTATAAGTTAATAATTAACTTCTTTAAATTCTTATTTTTTTACTAAAATAGACTTTGCTACACTTATAAGTGGTTATATATATGCTAACAAAAAAAAAAAAAAAAGCAAATTTTTAAGTGAATTTGCTTTTAAAAATTAATTTTTCAATTTTCACACTCCATATTTGCTTGATAAAGTCGTCTTTAATATTAGTATTTCTCTTTCTTTTAAATCAAGAGATCTAAATGAAGGTTTTGTTTTTTTTGCGTTAGCTTTGCGGTTTGACTTTCTAAGAACGATTAAACGTAAATATCAAAATCATAAATCTTTTTTCTAATTGCTGAATATGAAACTTATATTTTTTGATAACTATAAAAAAATCATTCATTTTCAAAATGCTCTTTCATTATATTTTCTTTTTCTTGAGTTTAAAAGATATCTGATTTATTTTTCATAATATTTGACATGAAAAAATTCTCCTTGTATACATTTTAAATGATAATTTGTTTTTTATCATTTCGTATATTTAGAGAATTATATTGACTTCATTTTATTAAGAAAGTCTTTTTTATTTAGTGCTCACTTTTTTTTGGTAACAGTCTAATAGACTTATTTTTGTTCTTCTTCAATTGTTATTGTTTCAATTGTTTTTTTATTATATTTAATTCCTGTTCATTTTGTATCTGACATAATCAATTTTAAATTACGTGAAGGTTTAAATTTAATTATAGTTGACGCAGGTACTTCTACGCTTTCTCCATTTGATGGATTAATTGCTTGTTTTACCGGTTTCTCCATCTTAACTAATTTACCAAAGTTTTCAATTAAAACTTCTTCTCCGTTTATTAAATGATTTTCAATATTTTGAACTAAATTATTAACAATTTCATTAATTGTTTTCTTTTTATAGTCAGGATACATCTCTGCAAGTCTATCAATTAAATATTTTTTTGATACTTTATCATAACTAGTTTTTTTAACTAATTTATCTTCTCTAGTAACTTTTTCTTTAATAATTAATTGTGAATTTTTATTTTCTTGAACTTCTACTTTTTCATGAGAATAATTTGGCGCACTCTCAATTATTTTATTTTTGAAAATTAAATTTAAAATTAATAGAATTATTAAACCTAAAATAGCAAATAAATATATTCAGTTAATCAATGCATCTAAAAAAACTGGTGTTAAAAAAGTAGAACCACTATATAAATTAGATTGAACCATTGAATATAAACCAATTGGTCCTAGCATGAAACCATTTGTGTTTTTAAATCAATTTTTAAAAACATGTGAAGCAAAAACATCTGAAATAGTTTGACTTCATTGTTCATTTCCATAGTAAAAATTATTTAATAGTTTAAAAATAATCAATAAAGTGGTTGAAAGTATCATAAGCAAGATGATAATTGATAATTTGAATTTATAACTTTTGATTATTTTCATAAATTATTCCTCATCTTTCTTTTTATTTTTAACAAAGACTGCTGCTATTGCTATGGCCATAATATTAACTGCCGCTAAAACTCATAATAATATTTTAGTTTTCTTATGTGCTGGTATATTATTTTCTGACTGTGCATTTTCATTATTGTTTGAATTAACTTTTTTTGTAAAGTTAAGAGTTGCTTTACCTGTATATATTTTTGAATCTTGTTTTGGTTCAATTTGAACTTGTGCTTTATCGCCAGTTATTAATACTTTTATATCAACTTCATCTCATTGAATAGATTGATTTTCTTTTTTAATGATTGCAATTAATCCGTTTTCATTGAATTCTTCTTTTGCTACATTTTCATCTGAAACTTTAATAATTTCGCCTAAATCTTGAGTTGAATTAACTTTTATTATTAATTTACCAGAGTATAAACTTTTTGTTTCATTACCTTCTAGAACTAAATTCCCAGTTTGTTCTTCAATTGAAATTTTTAATTCACCTCAATAGATAAATAGATTAGAATACTGAGAGAAAAGTGCAGCTTTTAATTTGTCAAGATCATTCTTATCTTCTTCATTAATAAAAATACCATTGCTGAAATCATTTTCATAATTGAAAATATCATATTGCAAGTAATAACTACCTTGAATTGCTCCTGAATATGCTTCAGAGTTTTGATTAGCAACGATTTCAAAATTGTATCTATCAATTAATTTAATATGCAACTGTGTATAATCTATTGATTGATTATTAATTTTTTCTTTTGATGCATCCATTATAACTTCTTTAAGACTTTTAATTAAGATTTCATTTGTATTCCCTTTAATTTTAGAAACATCAACTCTTCCAATATCAATTGGAGATTTTACTATTTCTGAAATATTTTTTCTGTCAACTTTTACATTAACCTCTACATATTGTTCATTATTTTCAGTTATTGATGATCCTACTACTGAAACGTTTTTAGATACTATTCTAATTTTTCCTTCTTCGCCAGCTGATGGTTTTAGTTCTATATCATTTTTAGTAATATTCTTTCAACCTTTTTTATCTTGTAAATACTCAATGACATCTTCTTCAGTAGTGCTTTGGTAGAAAACAAATTCTTTTTGTTCATTAGATTCAGTATACTTAAATAAATCTTGTTCAGCTAAATTATATGTCATTGGAACAGTTATATTTGCTTCTTTTTCTAATCATTCAGAAGTAGGTTTTGCTTTAATAGTAATTATACCAGTTTGACTAACTGATGATTGGTGAAGAGTAAAATCAAAATCAGAATCATTTACATTACCTAGTCCTGTAATTAAATTTAATCTTCTAATAATTTCTGTTTTATCAATTAAATTAGAGGCATCATCTATTTTAAAGTTAGTTAAGTCATATTTTAACTTACTAATTTTAATTGTATTTGAATTACTTATTTTAACTGAAGAGGGACTTGCTTTAATTGTTATAAAACCATCTTGTCCAACTTTAGCAGGGTTCTTTCTTTCAATAATAATGTCATTTTGTCCAATTGAAATTGTAGCAGTAGAATTTTGGCTTTTTATAACTTCATTTACCATATCTATAATTTCTTTATCTGAAGAATTATTTGTTAGTACCTTATCACTAAAATTTAACGTACTTAAATCAATTGCTTCTACTGCAGGAATAACAATTTCTTGCCCTCCTGTTAAATGAGTTGCATCTGATTTTGCTTTTATTGTAATAGAACCGTTTGCACCAGGTTGTGGTAGCTTTACGCTAATTTCTGTTTCAGCAGTAACTTGTTGTTCAGTTAACTGTGTTTCATTATCTATTTTAGAATCATTTACAATTTGATTAATAATTTCTTTTTTGTAATCTTCTTCTGTTTTATTATTATCAAAACGTTTAAATATTATTTTTGAAATATCATAAATTAAATGAGGAATTTCAATTTTTTGTTCATTCATTACAAGTCTTGAACTTACAAGTGCTTTAATTTCTATTTCACCAGAATTATTGTAATTAGCTTTTTTATCAAGATTTATAGTAACATCATTATCTGTTATTTTAGTTCCTGTTACCTTTGTTAAAGCTGCTAATATTTCACTTTGTTTAGTGTTATTAGAAGGTTTTATTTCATTCTTAATGGAATTCTCTTCAGCTGCTAAATCAATTTTTGCATTGTCTGTTGGTCTTAATCTAATTAAAGAAGTAATTACATTATTTGGTTGCTTTTCTTCATCAAAAAATTGAACATATAAGTCATAACCTTTATTTGCGTGTGCATCAGGTATTTGAACTTCTCAAAATTGATTTTTTTCATTAGTTTTATTATAAACAACACCATTTTGAATAGGATTTTCTGAATCTTGCTCAGTTAATAATACTTTAGAAATATATGAATTAGCTGACAAGGTTAAATTAGGTTTTTTCCCTTCATTATATCAAACATAAACTTCACCATTTGATCCTAAACTTCAATCTAATCCAGATGATCCAACTAAATTTGATGCTCTCAATGTTTCTTGAAACTTATCATTAAATACTCTATTTACTTGGCCTCATCCTGTTGTTGGTTTTCCTTTAGCTGTAACAGTTTTATATGTTTCGTCAGCTTGATACATAACTCCATAATCAAACATCCCACTATATCTTGGTGTTGTATGATATTCTTGTGTTAAATTTTCATTTTTGTATGTTCCATCAATAGTGTAAGATGAATTTTGATATGAATTTGATTGAACTATTGTTTTTGAATCATACATAACATATTTAGTTATGTCATTAACTCATTGAACTCCCCTAATATAACCATCACCTTGACTATCTTCAATAACAGAATCATTAATTCTATCTATGTAAAATGTTTTTGGATTTGCATTTTTTATTGTTTCATTATCATGTGCTTGAGCACTTGTATCTGATGAGCCAGATGTTCCTATATACATACCTTGGCTATCAACAAATACATCATATGCTTGTCTTGTATCTGATAGTTGAGTTATTAATTCACTTTTTTTGCTATTGTCTCTATAAACTGAAACCATTCCATTAACTGTAAAATATGTATCTTTTGAATTCTCTTCAACTGCCAATATTGGATATAAACCATTATTTGTTCCTGATGCCAGTACTTCGCTTCTTTTTTCATTTTCATAATACTTAGTAATTATTCAATCCTGATTGTTATCATCTAATGTTGAATAAGTTATTGAATGATCTTCTGGATTATAAACTGCGTCTTTAACTGATCTATTATAAACTTCAATTGTTTTAATTTCTTCACCTGTAACTGGTTGCTCTTTTGGAGGAGTTGGCACTAAAAGTCCAACAACTCCACCAAGAATTCCTCCAACTCCACCAAGAACTCCTCCGACTCCACCAAGAATTCCACCTAAGCCTCCAACTAATCCATAATTACTATATGAACTATTTTTTCACTCAAATTTTGATATTCCTGATTTATTAAAATAATAACTAGTTGAATCATTTCCGAAAAAGATTGTTTTATCTAAAAAATCAATAGGAGTTGCTTTTCTTGATCCTGGGTTCTTTGTATAAGCAACTTCTTGTGTCGGACCAGATAAAGAAGAATTCATTTTTGTTCTGTATAAGTAATTTTTACTATCTTTACCAGTTCCACTTCAAGTTGTATATCCAGATTTACCATCAAAATATGATTGTCTAATTTTCGTTCCAAAAGTTAAAGCAGCACGATTCATTGCCTCATATTCTTTAAAATTATCTTGTCGATTTTCAGACATTTTATCCATTTTAGGTGAAATATCAACAAGATTTAAAACACCAGTCCCTCCTTGAGTTACTGTTAAACCTGTTAAAGCATATATAAAAAATTTCATTTAAAATCCCCTTATAGTTGTATTAGTAATGTTTTATAATTTTAGCAACTACAATTTGAAAAGTCAAATTTTAAAAATTAAAAACTAGAAAGCTTTATTTTCCTAGTTCTTTCACTTTTACTTTATTAATGTAATTACTTACATAATATTTAAATTCTTCTTCGTCCATTGAATCTTTCATTTTCATATTAGCATTACATATATTTCTACCTGAATATAAAATATTTAAGATAGCTATTATAGTTAAAAAAACTCAAGCTCCATATAATCCTCAACCAATATATAAATCTAAATTATGAATAGGAAATAAATCATTAACAATAATAGGAGTTAAATTTAATTGAATCATCATAAAAAATATTCCAAACATTAATGAAATGAATAATGCTCAGTTTAATTTTGTATAGCGATCTTTTCTTTCATTTCTTACATATTCTAAATAAATGGTTTGCTTTTCAGTCAAATGCTTAATTTTTCAATGACGATTAAGACTTGAAAATATTAATAATATTATTCAAATAATAAAAATAGCTATTATAGTTGATAAAAATGAAAACATATTTGCTCCTCAAATTGATAAACTTGATGCTAGCAACATTAAAATCACCTCTTAATATGATTATACAATTTAATCTAAATAAAATAAAAAACCGAACAAATTAATTCGGTTTTAAAAAATTATAATAATAAATCTTTTGTTTTAAACACGTATGCTGAAGCTATAAAAACAATAGTCCCAATTGCAAACATTGCAAAATATTGACCAAATCATTTACTTGCTGATGCTAATACAAATTTGTTATCTTTAAAAACATAAACAATGGTTTCATTGTATAAACTGTTTAAGCTTATGTATTTTGTTGCTTCTAAAGCTGGAACTGATGATAGCATAGATAAAATAAAGAATAAGATTGGTAATCCTGCTCCAACTACATAAGATCAAACTGCTTTATTAAAGTAAGTTGATGCCATAAATGTTATACTACACATCATAAACAATAATAAGAACATACCTGCTAATTGAGTTATAAATACGCCCATTGTTAAATCGATTTTACTTGCATTCATAGTAATAACTGGTGCTGTCAAAATAATATTTAAAATAAAACCTATAAATAAACTAGATACCATGAATATTATTTTTGTATTGATAATAGTTGTTCTTTTAAGAGGAGACGCCACAACGTATGTAATTCTTCCTGTTTGAACTTCTCCAACCATTATTTTGTTTGAAGCTATTATTACGTAAATAAGTGGTATCTCAAAACCAATTGATGTAAATATAACCAATTGTAATATTTCAGTTATACTAACAGGTGTTCCTCCGCTCTGATTAACAGTCAGCGGAATAATTAAGTTAACAAATAGAGCCGGCATAATAATTAAAATTAATCAGAGTATAAAATTTGATTTAAGATGTTGTTTAATAATTGCTTTATTAATCATTTTTTTCATTCTCCTTTTTAAATTTATAGAAATCCATAAAATACTCCTCTAATGTAAAAGGAATTTCTTTAAAAATTCGAGTATTAAATTTAGATATTATTTTTAATAAATCTTGCATATCTTTTTGTTTAAGATTAATAAATAATTTTGTTTTATCAATAACTTGAGTATTTTTGTTATCGTATACACTTAAGAAGTCTTTCATTTCAGTCTGCTTACTAAATACAATTTCGAATTTTTTGTTTTCGTTATATTTAATTTCATCCATGTCAATATTTGAAACTATTCTTCCATTTTTTACAATAGCTACTCTGTCACATGTTTTTTCAATTTCTTGGAAAATATGTGAACTTAAAATTACTGTTCTTCCTTCAGCTTTTACACTTTTAATTAAATTTATAAATTTTTCTTGCATTAAAGGGTCTAAACCAGAAGTTGGTTCATCTAAAACTAAAACTTTTGGTTTATGCATAAATGCACAAATTAAACTTACTTTTTGTTTCATTCCTTTTGACATTCTTTTAATTTTAACTTTTGGGTCAAATTCTCAAAATTCAATTAACTCTTCTACATAATTTCAGTCTTTTAATTTTCTGATTTCAAATATATATTTTATAAATTCAAAACCTGTCATAAATTCAGGCATCGCTATTTCTCCTGGAACATATCCTAAAATAGCATTTACCTTACTTGATTCTTTTCAAGCATCAATTCCATCTACAAATATTTGTCCTTTTTGTGGTTTCATAAAACCAAGTATGTGTCTAATAGTTGTTGATTTACCCGCCCCGTTTGGACCTAGATAACCAAAAACCTCTCCCTCTCTTATAGAAAGATTAATATCATATATTCCATGACCATTTTTAAATTCTTTTGTTAAATTTTTTATATTAATTAGTTCTTTCATTTTTTTTCCTCCTTGTTAATTAAATTAATGAGAAGTTTAATACTGGAGGATTCAAAGATATATGATTACTAATTAATAAAATTTTGTTTAAAAATAACTGTAACATAAATTGAATTTTAAATATAAATGATTTAATTCTATGAATTGATTTGGAGTTTATCTCAATTATTATGTTTATGTCATTTTTAATAAATTCTTTTAAACTAGCAAAAAGCTTAGTAAAAGCAATTTTGAATTTATAATTTTTAAGTAGTTTAATAACTCTCAAATTAAAAAATAATATGATGAAGAAAAAAATACTTGCTATAAATGAAATTGAAAATATCAAGTTATTTCAATATAAAGCGGTAATTTGATTTATATTATTATGAATAATTAGCTGAACTAACTCATGTATTAATAAAGATGTTCATAAAATTCTAACTAAGGTGTCCATTAGGCTAAATTTTAGTTTTTCTCTATTATAAATTGTTTTAAAAGATTTGATCATTTGTATAAAAAAGAATATTGCTAAATTTGCAGAAAATAAAGCATAGAAAAAATCAGTAAAAAATAATTTTAAAGAAATTGAATATATAAAAAATAAAATATACATTGCATAAAATAAAAATTTTCAAGTTAATATTTCAGCTTTAAAATTTATTAACACTTTTTTCATATTAGATTTATGATAACACAAATTAAAAACCAATCAAACAACTGGCTTTTAATAATTTACATCTAACTTTTTAAGATTCTTATAAAATTTATTATTATTATTATTATTATTATTATTATTTTTGACCTGCATAAGTAAATAAACCCTATTCAATTTTGAACAGGGTTTATTCAGGTTAATGTTTTTTTTCTACCAAATTTAGTTTATAACCCTATACACAGGTTTTATAAATTTAGTTTAAGTTAATTTCTTTAAATCACCATTTAAAGGTTTTCTTAAAGAAAATGCAATAGCTATAAATATAATTATAATCATTGATATAACTATTAATAAAGGAATTCATCAATAAACAACTACTGGAATAAATATACCAAATTTAGTTGCATAAAAGCTTAATAAACCTATTCCTTTAAATCCAATAATATATCCTAACACTATTGTTAGTATTGAAAATACAATAGGAATCATTAATGTGTTGCAAATCAATGACTTATTTGAATATCCAAGACTTCTCATTGTTAGTAAGAAATGGTGATATCTCATAATATAAATATCACATATCAATGCAATAACCATAATTGAAATAAATACAATCCCAATAACCATTAGTCCACTAATTAAAATTATTGATTCTGTCGCTGTTTTAATAACACCTAATTGCATTTCAACTAAAGTAACTTTATTGTATAAAGTTGAAAGATTATTAAACTTGCTTCCATCTGTTATATCAGATAGTGCTAGTACACCATTTGCAACAACTACTGTTGATTTTATTGCGTTTGTTATCCCATATGTTTCAGATAGACCAGAGTATTTATTATTAAAGTCTCGATTTTGAATAACTTTTTCAAAAGCTTCTTCATCGCTTAAATTATCTTTCATTAAATCATCTTTCATTAAATCATCTTTCATTAAATCATCTTTCATAAAGAATCTTTTATTTTTTCTAGATTCTTTTAAGATGTCAATTGGTGATTTCATTTTTCTTACTGTAACAGCATGATCTTGATAATTTAATTGACCATTTGGAATTTCATTTATTGCTTCTCCATAGTAGTCATAATCAACAGGAATGTATTTATCTGTTGATCTATTTGTTAATAAATTAACGATATCTTGATCAGCAATTAAAACATTACCATTATAAGTATTAATTGTATCAACTGCAGTTACTTTGACTGAATTTAAGAAACTAGGTATTTGTGAAACATTACTTACATAAATATCATCTTTTACACCTCTTGCTTTAATTTTATCCCCAGCTCAAGTGTAGATTTCCTGAAGGTCTGTTTCGATATTATTAATTCAACCTTTACGTGATTCATCTTTAATACCTTTACTGTATAAAATGCTAAAAGGTGAAATTCATTCCCACTGCTCAACATTAGAATAATCGTTTCCTCAAGCTTGCAATACTTGCTCAGGAACATCTGCTTTTGAAACAGTTGCATGTCATAAATCTATATTAGATTTTCAATCATTTGCTGCAAAATTTGATTTTCTAGAATGACTAGCATTTTCACCATTTAATAATTGTGGCATATTAGCGATATTTGAAGGTACAAATAGTTTTAAATTATTGTAGTGGTAATAAGGTCTCAGATTATAATCAATCGAATTTAAATTGTATAAACCGTTTTTTGAGTATGCATTAATAAATCACTTAGAATCTTGTCTAATCGAACTAATATTATAGTCTTGATCATATTCAAATTCTTTTGTATATGTATATTTATTAGGATCAATTTCAGAGGCACTTATTCAGTCCTTTTCATCTGCTAAATTTAAATTTTTATCAAACTTAGATAAGTTATGAGTAATTTCCCTATTATCATAAATTCAAGCATTTTTTGGAACTATTGAATTACCTATTTTTAAAGTTTTGTAATTGAATGAATCAATTTTTAAACCATTTGATAAGTTGTATTTTTCCAACATTTTTAAATTACTTATTAATGGAATATTTAAAGTTTTTGAATTCATGTCATATATTTTGAATCCAGTTTTAGTAAAAATATCCCCAGCTGAATAATTTTCTTTTTCATTAAACAATTTGTTTAACTTTAAAACTTCATCATCTGACACAAAAACTTTTTCTTTTTGTTTATTGTCTAATACAAATGATGACTGATTATTTTTTAGACCTGAAATATTAAAATTATCATCATTAAATTCAGTTTTAACTTCAGTGCTTAAACTTTCTTCTCCAGGTACATAATTTTCTGAGTTAATAGAAATATTAAATTGAGATTCTGAGTTAGGTGATTTTTTGTAATATTGTTGTAATGAATTTGGTAATAATGAACTTGCTAACAACATAATGTCTTCTTTTCAATTTGATCCTTGTGGAATTTGAATGTTGCCACTTGAACTACCAGAAGCAAGAAGGTGAACAATTTGTTTAATTGCCATTTGGAAAAAACTAATGCTTGACTCATAGCTTTTTGCCTTCATTTCTCAAACTTGCTCTTGTGTTAAAATTTGAGAACCTTTTTCAAAATAATCATACCCTGTATTTGGATTAATGCTTGTGTTTCAAACATAGCTAGCTATTTTCTCAAATGTACCAGGAGATAAACTTATTCCATTTATATTTCCAATTTGACCAATAATAGGTAATATTAATTTCAATAATTTTGAATTTTCTTCATTTGATGTTGAATTTAGATTTTCATCAAAAATTCATTTTTCAGTTCAGTTAAAATCATTCACCCATTCTTTATTTGTTCATCCTTCACCATACATGATTATTGGCATGATACTACTATCCCAGTTTGAATCGTTATAGTATTTGTTGTTATCAAAATAAATATCTGTTAATTTTTTACCATTTTTTCCTAAAATTTTTGGTTGTGAATATAATTTTTCAGTATTATCTATACCTCTTGAAGCTGTTAATGAAGATTTAGATGTAGGCAATCCTGCAACTGAATTATTTAAATTGTATTCATCATTATAATTAAAATACTTATCTGCATCTTTTATATAAATGTTTAACATGATTGGTGTGACTATTGAAACAGTGATAAGACTTGTTATCACAAAAATTGAAAGTACCAGCATTACAACCTGTTTATAGCCTCTTATTGCTAATTTCATAGGGAACAAGATTTTAAAAGTTAATAGACCAACTATTTTATTTAATAAATTTAGCTTAATTGTTTTAGAACTTTTTTTATTAACATTGTTATTTATTATTGTTATATAACTTTTTGAAGTTAAAAAGAACGTTACAAAATAACTTATTATTAGCGTTAGGACACCCAATACAACAATTAGTAATACCAGAATCCTATAATCTCAAATAAATCTATAAAGAGTTGTTGAAAAGTAGTTAGATACTATACTTGCCAATATTTCTTGAAAGAAACCAGCACTTATCCATGCAATAGGTATAACAATCAATGAAATAAATATTGAATACCATAAATATGAAATAGAAATAGCAAATGAATTAACACCTTGAGCCTTCAAAATAGCAATCTTTGTTGAATTAAATTTGACAGTTTTCAGAATTCCATAAATAACCGATATTAAAGCAAGTAAAAGTATTAGTCCAGAAGAAATGATTGTTATAAGATTAACTATTTTCAATATTTTTGGCTGGAGAGATCAATTTAAATTAAAGTTTGTACTTTCAAAAGTTTTGATTTGATTTGTTGAATTTCAATTGTTTAAATTAATTTTTTTTGCATTTAATTTTTCTAAATCTTGAGAAAATTTTCTGTTATCACTTTTTAGTTCATAGTCAAATAACATCATATTTTTTTTAAATTCAGTTTCAGACATACTTTCTGGTCTTTTTGTAAAATAATAAGTAAAAAATGAAAAATCTTTTGATGAATTTTTATTAGCAATTTTATTAACTACATATTTTGGAACATATACTATTGCTGAATTTTTGATGTCTACAACTGGTACTTCAGGATCAACTAATGGATAATATGTTAATGCATCCGCACCAAAACCTGAAATAATAAAATTAATTCCTGCAATGTTTATTTTATCCCCAACTCTATATCCATTTTTTAGAGCATATTGTTGCGAAATAATTATTTCATTTTCTTGCATTACTGGTAATCCATCAGTAACTTGAAAATTGTAGTCATAGTCATCATTTAATATAACAAATCTAAAGTTTTGAGATGAGTTTTTATCAAAATAAAAAGCTTCTTCTCTTATTTGCAAGTCAATTTCATGTAATTCAGCTGCTAGTCTTTGATGCATAAAATTATAAGAGTATAATGTTGATCAATCATAATAATTATCATTATTTTGAACGTATTTATATTCTTTATTTATTGGAGTAAGTTTTGAATTGTAAATTTCACCTTTATTAATTCTTTCAAAGGCACTTAATTCATTTTTTGAAGATACAAAATAATTATCAGGTGTTGTAAAAGTAACTGATGCAGGATTTACCAACCCTCTCATTCCATTTTTTTCAATTGTTAATTTATTATCTATTGGTTTTTCATTCTTAGTTTTTATTTGATAGGTACTTTGTGCTAAGTTATTTGTATTTACTATATAATCTGGATTAATAATTTCACCATCAAATGATGTTCCAAAAATATACTCAAAAGCAAGTCTTTTATTTCACTGAGTTGGATCTAAAGCTTCTTTTTGCTCAGATTCTGAGTATTGACTATTTTTAAGATCAGCATAAATTTTCATTTGACCTTGCTCTTCAGCAATTTTATTAAATTTTTCTTCAAAATCTTTAGTCTTCTCTTCCATTGTTTTGCCAGGTTCTTCTCAATTAAAATTACTCATTTGATTTTTAACATTAGCATACGAATTATTAAGAAACTCTATAATTGAACCTACAATATAATATGAAACAGATTCTAGTGCATTATATATATAATTTTGAAAGTCACCTTTTGATGAGATTTCTTTCTTATATTCATTCATTCATATTTTCGGATCTTTTGCAAGAGATGGCAATGTCATTTTTATTTCAGAAAAATCTTTATCAATTTGCATGTTATTTTTTTCTCAAATTTGATTAATTAAAGAGTTTTTAAAGTAGTCTGATTTTTTTGTCGAAACAAGTTCCTTAGAAATTTCTTTTGAAAAAGCTTTAGTTAAAGTAAAAATGGCTCTTTGTACAACTTTGTAATCTGTGAAAGTTTCAAAGTTCTCTATTTTTTCACCATATTTATACGAAAATTTTTGCCCCTGATAAAGTTCAGGTTGTTTACCTGGTTCTACAAAAAATCTACTTAGCTGTGATCAATAATTTGTATCATTTATATTTCAAGCATCTTTAAGTGCTTGTGTTGGGTTCATTTCATCATCAAATAGAGCTTTTGTTATAAAAGTTTTCTCATAATATCCGCCAAAATCATTTAGAACTAAATTAAATGAGTCATTTAAAGTTGTATTGTTATTGATAAAATAATTTGTTTGAGTTGGAATTAAATCTAAAATAGGAATAAATGTCATGTTTGAATCAAGCAAACTTGATTCGTTTAGTTCTCTTTTGTATGTATAGTCAAATTTTTCAAATTTTTGAACTATATTATTATATGACGACTTCATTCTATAATTTAAACTAGTCATTGAAACTAAATAAAACGACGAAAAAAACGTTAGTAACAGTATTACTACAAATTGAATCTTAAATTCAAATAAACTTCTAAATCCCTGTTTAAAAAGCAACCATAAATTCTTCATTATATATCCCCATATAATTTATATTTTAAACTTATTTTAACTTTTATTACAACAATGAGTGTGTAAAACTATAAAGTTTTATTATAAAATTAATTTATTATGAATAAACTAAAAAAGATAATTACCATTTTAGGAGCAACCTTAATTTCAACTTCTGCTATGACTGGAGTTGTAGCTTGCACCTATCTTGATACAGAAAAAGAAAGTATAAACAATAAGCTTAAAGAAGTTGTAACTTCAACTTCAAGCTATTTTAAAGGAGCGATTCTTGCAAATTCAAGAAATATTAATGGTCAACAAGCAGATAAATACATTGGTTCACTGCAAAGTTATCAAATTATTAACAATAGCTCAGAAAGAACTTACATGAACGAAGTATTTAAAACTTTTTTAGATATAGATCAAGCAGAAGAATATATGTCAGATCTTTATAAAAAAGATGATTTTAATGTTGAAATTCAAGAAAATAAATGAAGAAACAATTTTGAAATCATTGATTCTGCGTTTAATGAAATTTATAGACTTGTTGGTGTTAAGTTTGACCCTGCACTTTGAAGAACAGCTTTACCCATTTTAATTCAAAACTTAAATGGTAAGCAAATTGTAAGCATTCAAGAGATTTTTGGAAAAATTGAAAATTTATTTAATATTTTCAAAGATGTTAATGTCCCTAGTTACAAGAATCTTTCGGATATGGGAGTTAAAACAAATAAAGATTTAAAAGTCTATTTTTCAAGTGAGCTTACTTTATTTATTGGAAGTTTATTTGGAAAAGAAATGAAACCCTTCAATTTTAAAGACGCTACCTTAAATTACTATGATTGAAACACAAATTCTTTTTTTGAATTGTTTAAAAAAGATAATGAAAATCAATATGAAAAACAAAAGAGTTTTACAAGCAAAACTTTGTCTCATTTATTTAATGCCTTATTTGGAATTAATTGATACATTCAAAATTTCACAACTGATGAATACAACTTAAGTGTCGAAGAAATAAAAGATGATAATCATATTTTCTCAAAGTCAAAGACAAACATTGAAATTATAAAAGAAGTAAATAATAAACTAATAAATGAAGAAATTATTAATGCCGTTAATTTTGATGGTATCTTACAATTTTTATATGATCTTTTCTCAGATGAAATTGACACAAACTCATATAAACTTTTAAGAACTTTTAAAATTCTTTTCCAAGTTGATGATGATATTATCAATAAAAATACTAAATTAGATTTTGATACAAAAATATTAAAATTAGGTGAAAAAACATTGGACGTTAAATTTGGTGATTGAAAAAATAATGGAAAAAATGAGAATGGTGCTTTAAATTTATTTTTTGGATCAACAATTAATGGAATAATAAGGGGATTATTAAAAGACTTCGATAAAGATGGAGGAATAATTGATTTCTTAAATTCCATCGGAATGGGTTCTGAACAAATAAGTGGTGTTTTTTCAGGCATTATTAGTTCAATTCTTTCGGGAATTGACATGACACATTTCTTTTCTAGTTTGCCTAAGCAAATTAATGGGTCTTTAAATAATGTAATCGAAGGCTGAAATGACAAACTATTTGGCTCATTTAAAGACAGTTTAAAAAAAGCAACAGTAACAGTTGATAAACTTGCACAAAAGTATGCTTGATTAGTAAATAATGAAGGTTCATTCACTAATAAATTCTTAGGTTATTTAGTTAATACAGATATAAGAAAACTTATGAAAGTTTTAGGAAAAGAAAATGATCTACCAATAGAATTACCAAAAATTTCTTTAAAACAAATTATTAATATAAAAATTACAAAGAATATTAGAATAGGTGATATTCTTTCAAAATCAACTGAATTTGTTGGTTCATTTATTAATTTATTTTTAAAAGGTGCTGCTCCAAAACTTCAAAATATTGGTTATTCTTTAAATAACACTTCACTTGCTGATAATCCTGAGTTTAAACTTAGAGATAATTTTGGTAATATGATAACAATAGAAAGAGCTATTAAAACAGTTGATAAAAATCTACTTATCCTTAAGGATGATAAATATACAACAACTGATATGGCATTAGCAAAATATTTATTAAATTTTCCTGCTATGCAAATATACATACCAAAAGAACATGGTTTTAAAACAGGAAGATGATTAACTGGAATTGAAGCTGTAAGATGAATAATGGGTATTGGAGTTGAACTTCAAGATGGAACAATAAATAACAATTTCTTTAGAGAAAACACAATTATGTATTCTCTAAGTAGACTTTGAGATGACGAAACAGGTAAATTTATCAATTATATATTTGAAAATTTAAAAAATTTATTAAAAGTTATTGATTCACTTATTCCTAAACCTGAAGAGATTAATTTTGAAGAAGAATTATCCAATTCTAGATTTTCAGAAAAATTAATAAGTTATTCTAATTTGAAAAATCCTTCAGTTGAAAGCAGAATTATTTATGAGATTAATTATTCATACAATGAAATTAGAAACAAATATATTGTTAAATTAGTTTTACCAGCAAAAAATGAGGGTTTTTTACCAAAATATCAAATAGAAGAATTTAAAAAAATAAATTAAAAATCGAATTAAAGCAATTCGATTTTTTTTATTTAGCTAATTTTGTTATTGCTTTAGCATATATTTTAATCATTTTTTGTAGTTCTTCAATAGTCGCAAATTCATTATAGTCATGCATAGGTGAATCTTCTAAATTCATAACAGCACCAAACGCAATTAAATTAGGCATTGTTTTAGCATAAGTTCCTCCACCCATTGCTTGAGGTTGACTAATCATATCTCCAGTAATTTCTTGGTAAACTTGCATAATGTTTTTAACAACTTCCCCATCTTTTGGAAAGTATACTGCATCTTCAATTCTTTGTTTTACATGATCTAAACCATATTTATTAAATGCTGCTTCAATGATTGGGAAAAACTTAGTTTTAGGTTCTGATAAAACAGGTATTCTAAAGTTAAATGTAAACATTCCTTGACCATCTTTAATGTCAATGATTCCAATGTTTTGAGTTAGATCACCGGTTTCATCAGCAATATTATCAAAGATATTAGACATGTTGAAATTTAGATGAGCTTCTTTTGCAATAAATTGAATTAAAGGATGTTTAATACCTAATTCATTCATTGCAAATGCTAAATGAGATGCAGCGTTAACTCCAACATGAGGAGTAGAAGCATGACCAGGTTTTCCTTTAACAATTAATTCATCATTATTAACTGAAGTATGAATGTCTTTCATTGTATCTAATTTAGCTTTAATCTCATCGATTTTAGGTCCTTTGTATGAAACCTTATCACAAATCATGTTGTAAGCCTCTCCACCTTTAATTTCAAAATCACAAGGCACATTGGCAATAACATCCATATTATTAATTCATTTCTCTGCGTATACACAAGGGAATAAACCATCAGGCACATAACCAGCTGATGCAATACCATGATCTGCTACATATTTTTCCATACATTCTCATGTAGTTTCTTCACTTAATCCAAAAATCATTCTAATTTTATAAGTATCTGATTTTCAATTATGATCTTTTAAGTATTTAAGTGCATATAAATTCATCATTGTTGGACCTTTATCATCAATAGAACCACGTCCAATTAATTTACCATCTTTTTCAATTGGTTCAAACGGATTAGTTACTCATTCTGACATATCTCCAGCAGGAACTACATCTAAATGACACAAGATTACATATAGTTCTTTTCCTTCACCATATTCTAAAAAACCATATTTGTTAGTTTCATCACGGTATGTTTCAAACCCTAATTCATTACCTAATTTTAAAATATAGTCTAATGCGTCATTAACCCCTTTTCCAAAAGGCATATTACCAATTGGATCTGCTAATACTGAAGGTATTCTAATTAATTCCTTAGTTTTTTCTAATGCTTCTGTAAAGTATTTGTCTAATAATATTTTATTGTTAATTTCCATAATATTCTCCTTAATTAACCTTGTTAATTGATTTTAAAAATTGATAAGCTCGATTTATTTCAACCATTTTATCTTTTGCTTCTGTTGTTTTATTTTTATCTGGATGGTAAGTCATTGCTAATTTGCGATATTGTTTTTTAATTTCATCACTTGTTGATTTTTCAGTAACACCAAGTGTTTGATAAGCTCAGTTAATATCACTAAATTGATCTGACATTTTTGATTGTCTTTGTTGTTGATATGAATATTGTTGATATTGGGAATTATTTGTATATGATTCTGATTGTTGATAAACTCCAGATTGTTTATACAATTCATTAATTAATTCATCAATAGCCTTGGTAAATCATGAATGCATTAAATTAACTTCTTTATCAATATCTAACAACGCATCCCCTTTTAAAAAATCTATTTTAGCTTTTAGTATTCTCGGCACAAAACCTTGAGTAACTACCTTCATATATATATTTAAAGATTCATTATAAAATTTCATTAAAAAATTACGATTTTGATAATTATCTTCTAAACCAGTTTGGTCAAAAGCTTTTAATAGTTTTCTTTGTTCAACTAATCAAAAATTTAATATTTTTGACTGGGCTTCTTTTAATTCTTTAATCACATCATTTGTTGTTGTAAATGAAAAGTTATTTTTTAATAAATATTCTTTAGTATTATTAAATTCTGAGTTAAAAGGAAACTCTTCAAAGCTTTCAAAATAATCATATTTTGATACTAAAACTGTTCTTTTAGTATTTCTCATCCAAACTTTACGATTAGTGCTTAATAGTTCTTCATTTTTTCTTATTTGAGCATCTGGTGATTCTATCCGGTTCTTTTTAAACGTAAATAAAAACGTTATTGATCCAATAACAAATAAAGCTAGGATTATACAAAGTATAATAATTAACATTTTTACCATTTTATACCTCTTCAGTGTTTATATTATTTTAACAAAATAAACAAAAAAAATTAGTCGAGTAATCGACTAATTAATTTTTATGAATAATTATTCAGCAGGAGCTACAACTTTAACTCTTGTACGACCTTTTCCAAATTTTTCATATTTAACGATTCCTGATACTAATGCAAATAAAGTATCATCTCCACCACGTCCAACATTTTGACCTGGGTGAATTTTTGTACCTCTTTGTCTAAAGATGATTGAACCTGCGTTTGCAAATTGTCCATCAGCTTTTTTAGCTCCTAAACGTTTTGATTCTGAGTCACGTCCGTTTTTAGTTGACCCTACTCCTTTTTTAGAAGCGAAGAATTGTAAATTTAATATAAAACGCATATTAGTATACCTCCATAATTTCTATAAACTGTTTGTATTGTGTTTGTATTGTTGATAATTGTATTTTTAACATTTTCAACATTGTTTGTAAAGATTGATTTTCTATATTGTTATTTGTAATAACAATTTTATTTTCTAAAACTTTCAAATCAACTTCTTTTGAAAAGTGAATATCTAAAGCATTTAATGCTCCAAATGTAATTCCTGAAACAGCTGCACACACAAGATCTTGTCCATAAGGTCCAGATTCAGCATGTCCTGATATTTCAAATTGTTTTAACAATTCACCTTCATTTTTAATTTTGACTTTAATCATAATTAAGCTTCAATTTTTTCAATTTTTACTTTTGTATATGGTTGTCTGTGACCATAAACTTTATTAACGTTTTTCTTAGGGTGGTATCTAACTACACGAATTTTTTTACCTTTACCTTGTTTAACGATTGTACCAGTAACTTTAGCACCTTGTACTAATGGGCTACCAAATTTTCCATCAACCATTAAAACCTCTTCGAAAGTTACTTCAGTGTTTAATTCACCTTCTAATTTTTCGATAAAGATTTCCATTCCAGCTTCAACTTTAATTTGTTTTCCACCTGTTTTTATAATTGCGAACATATTTATCCTCCAGTCTAGACTCGCCTTCATACGTGAGATATAAATCTACTTATGTACGTATTAGTTAAGAGCGGTTGAAACTTGATTTCAACATTTAAATGATACTACAAACCAATTTATAATTCAACTAAAGAGATTAACTACTTAATATATTTGCTTGATTTTAACCAAAATACTTATTAAAAACTATTTCTTTAACCATATTAGTGTCTAAAGTTGTATTCATAAGTTGAGCTGTTTCTAAATTATTGCCTTGATTAATCATACTATTGTCAAAGGATCTGATAGCTTCAAGTTTAATCACATTATCAGCAATATTGCTATTGGCATTTAACTTAATAGATGTTGTATCATCAAATTCAAAACTAGAGCTACCCATTTTAAATTTAGCTTTATCATGCCCCTTAGCAGCTTCTATATAAGCAAATGGTAGCATAGCTACATCAATAATAAAATCACCTGTTTTACCAATAATAGAACCTATTCCATTTAATAATGCTCCAGAAGCAGCTCCACCTTTTATCTCTTTTAAATCATCAACTTTTAGTTTTTCCATAATTACCTCTTTTCTATATTCATAAAGTTATTAAAGAAAAAATAAAAAAGTTTATAAAAAGTCTTTTATTAAAAATATTTTATTATTAATAGTTAGCTTTTATATTCTAAAATACTTCTTTTTGATCATTAAATAAATATACTAATGTTCCTATTCAACTAAAGATATTAATTGATAATACTGATGTAATTATAAATAGAATTTTAATTACTTTATTTTTAACTAACATTAATCTTCAAGCAAAAATGATGTTTAATAAATTAATTATAGTTAAACTAGTTGAAACAATTACTATAATTAACATGATTTCATTAAAGTTATCTAACTTTAACTTTTTAATTAAATCTTTTAAGAAATCTAAGATGCTATTATCTGGTATTTTAACTTCGCCAAAATCTAAGAAATCATTAATTGTTTTAATGAATCCTTCTTTAGGCAAAACCTGATTGAACAAATTAATTACATCATCTGAACTTAATAGAACAATATCATTTCCAACTTTAATTGTAATCCCAGTTTGATTTATATTTTTCATTATTTCATTATAAATTTCTTCAGGATTAGTATTATCTTTAACTGTTTGTATCGCATCATTTATTAACTTCTCTATATTAGTCTTTAAATCTTTTTCTAAATTATCAAAATTATCAACTAAAGTTATAAACTTTTCTTGTGTTATAAAAATAAAAAGTAAAATAGCTATCAGTGAAAAAATTATTAATCCTATAATGATTGCAGAAGAACCAAATAAATTAAGCAGAATTCCATTCTTTCTACGAATAACTTTTTTATTAAATTTCTTTTCCTCTTTTGAAGGTTTTAACTTGTTCTGTTGTTCTTTCATTTGTGTATTTCCTTAATTTAATTAATATAATTTTACTTCTTTTTATTTATTAAAACTATGCAATGTCATTAATAACATGAATTAATAAAAAACTTACTATTTCTAGTAAGTTGCTTTACGATTTTGTATAGTTCATAAGCAAATAAATAAGCAAATAAATGCAATATTATATGCATACCCTGCAAATATTAATCAGTTATTAGCATTTCATCAAAAACTTGACCCTGATGAAACTGATGGAATCATTAATAAAATTCAACCAATTATACTTCGATAAAAATTGTCTATTATTAACAACGGAATTAATGCAATATTAACACTAGCTAATAAATATTGAATAAAAAAGAATCCAACAATTACAATTACTTTAATGGCTCCTTTTTTTGGTAAAGCTTGAATTAATACTGATAATAATAAACCTAAAAAATAAGCTGATAATACTTTTAATACTAAAGTTGCAAAGAACTGTAAATTAAC
Source organism: Mesoplasma coleopterae (assembly GCF_002804245.1). Classification (NCBI taxonomy): domain Bacteria; kingdom Bacillati; phylum Mycoplasmatota; class Mollicutes; order Entomoplasmatales; family Entomoplasmataceae; genus Mesoplasma; species Mesoplasma coleopterae. The sequence continues at coordinate 531,827 of NZ_CP024968.1, forward strand.
TAATTCAATTAGATTAACTGATGAAATAGCTGTAGACAAACCAAATATAATGCTTACTAATATAATGGTTATAATTGCTTGTGCTACTAACAGTATTGCATTATAAACTAAGGCAAAATTTTTAATTTGATTTCTTTTTATTTCACCAAATAAGAATATACGGTTAACTTTTTTATTTATATTATCATTAAGTGTGGTTTTCATACTAGCTATTGCACAAATTAACATTAAAGCACCAACTAGCATCATTACAGCACCTGTGGTTAAAAATGTTTCATTTGTTTCTTCATCAAAATTAAATTCAGTTGCTATATAACTTAATAAACATAATATTCCGATTAGAGCAATTGCAAATAAAACTAAAATTCCAAACCCAGATTTAAAGCCATTAAAGAAGTTATATTTAAAATAAATTAGGAATTTATTTTTAGTTGGGAATTTAGCACTTAAGTGCATTTTTTTACTATTTGATCTCATAATTAAAAATCCCCTATTTCAGTAAATTCATAAAATGATTTAAAGCTTTCTCTTAAATTTGATTTATGTTCTTTAATATTTACATCTTTAACAATAGTGTTATTTTTAATAATTAATCCACGATCACAAAATTTTTCAACTTCTTCTAATATATGAGAACAATAAATAATTGTTAAATCTTTTTCTTTTAATTTTTCCATAATTTTTTCAAATAACTCTACTGCAATTGGGTCTAATCCTCTTGTTGGTTCATCAAAAATTAAGATATCTTTATCTCCTGATATTGCTAAAATAATTTTTAATTTTTGCACCATCCCAGATGACAAGCTACCAATTAGTGAAGTATCATTTAAATCAAATGCTAATACTTTAGCAAACATTTCAATGTTAGTGTTAAACTTTTCACTATTTTCTAATTCTTTAATATATCCTACATATTCAATAACACTTAGTTTTTTAGGAATATCTAAATTAGCTGATATATAACCAACTTTACTAATATCAAAATTTTTATCAGTTGATTTAACTCCATTAATTATTACTTCACCTTTTTTTGGTAAGTGAAATCCTAATAATAGTTCAATAAAAGTTGTTTTACCAGCTCCATTAGGTCCAACTAAACCAATTTGTTCTTTATTAATAATAATGTTTACATCCTTTAAGCCTTTAGCGTATGTAAACATTTTAGTTACATTTTTAAATTCAATCATAAATTATACCTTTAACCTTATTTAGATAGATTATAAATCAATATATGTAAATAAGCAAAAAACTACTAATCTTATGTAATTTATAAGTTAGTAGTTTGATTTTAAAATTTATTATTTTATTAAAATAGTATCTGACTTAAATAGCTTCTTTAATGTCTTAAATCTTTAACAACTACAAAAAATAATAACTAAGTTTTCTATAAAAAATATTAAGGGTTTTAAACTATGATAAACACCTTATTATTCAATTTAAATTAAATTATTTAAGTTTATATAGTATTTTTTTAATAAATAGCACAACCAGCTATTTTTTATAAAATACTTCCATATAAGTATCAATTAGTTTAAATCCAATCTTTTCATAAACAGGAGTTCCATCTTCAGTTCCAAATAGTAAAACCTCAGATTTTCCTATTTGTTTTGCATAAGATATTAAGTAAAACATTATCATCTTAGCATAACCTTTTCCTCTAGCTTCTACTAATACTGATATATCATCAATAATTGCATGTTCATCATCAAAGTAAATATTTCCTGTTCCAACAAAATTATCATTTTCGTCTTTAACTAAAATCATATGATTAACTTTATTTTCTATATTGTATTTATGAATAGGTAAATATTTATCTAATACAATTGTTTCTAAGTCAAATGTATTTTCGATAATACTAGTAAATTTTTCAACTTCAGCTTTTGTTTCAACTACTTTAATATGTGGATTAGTTAAACTATCTTTTATATCTCAGTCTTTTGTTTGTAAAACCATTCCTTGATAAACATGTAATAAATCAAAATGATTTTTAATTAAAATATCATGATTTTCATTATGATCATTATTTGAAAAGTTAATTCAAGCCATTTCTTGTGTATTTTTAGTAATCTGTTTAACTTGTTCATCATCTAGTTTCAATAAATCATTTGAAACAGCTGTGATTGTATTATTTAGATCACTATTTATTAGACAAACATGGTCAGTTTCTCAATTAAAGTTTTGCTTAATATATTCTTCAATTGGGTTAGCATAGTATTTAGTAAAATTATTAATTAAATCATTTGCATATGCATTATGCATCTTAAATTTCTTCTTCATAAATATTCTCCTTATAAGAATATTATACCTTATAGTTTGTTTTAACTAAAACAGGGATAGGATATAGTTTTAAATAAACTTATTAGAAATTGTAGTAATTATAATTTATAAAAACTACAATTATTGTTCTTATTTTTCTTCACTATCTTTTTCTTTATTAGGGAATGCTACTTGATCATGTCTATTACATTTAGCACACATTGTATATGCTATTAGTATTAACACTCCTGAAACTACTCAAATAAATATAATTGAACATATTCCTAAAACTAAGTGTGATCTTTCAATTCCATTCATTAATTCATCTCTAGCTTTTATTATTGCAAGAGTCATTGGTACAATTCAACATGCACTAATAGCACAAAGAATAACTCCACCTAAAAAGTGACCACCAGCTAATCCAACTATAAATCAAATTGCTAATGCTAATCAATTGAAACCAATTGCTGCATTATAAAAACGTATCTTCTCGTTCATCTTATTCTCCTCTTAATTTTTTAAACATTAATTAATTATATGTTGAAGCTGATCTTTTATCAACTGTGATAGCTGTAGTGATGTCAAAAGTTTATTTGTAATAGTAACAGTTAAATCAATTTTTGATTTAACTCCTTTTTGTGTTATTTTGTTAGTTTATTTTAATAATTAACAACTATATAATAGATAAAATATATCGCTTTTGTTTAATATTGAAAATTATATTATTGTTATAGACTAATCATAAATGATGCAATGAAAATCATATAAAAAATACAATGATCAAATAAAAAACATATAAAACAACTGAATTACCAATAAATAGATTTTGAAAATCTACAAAAGGATAAGGATATCTACCTGTATTATTATTTTGTAAATATAATTCACCTCTAATATATACATATGCTAAATAACTAGCTGCATAGATAAATACGATGTATATATCTCATTTTTTATAAAAGTTATAAGTATATCTTTCGTTTCCCATACTAAATTGATAAATAATGAATAATAGAATTGGACATATTAAGTGAGTAACTATGGTACAAAGTATTTGATTAGTACCATAGTTAGCTATACTATCTTCACCTGATTTAACATAATATACTACACCCATTCAAAAGATTAAAAATACTAACATATTTAAATTCATGATAACCATTCTAAATCGATCAGTTAATATTCCATGTTTTTCTTTCTTGTCAAAGTTAATAATATAAATGATTAATCAGACTATTGTCATGATATTAACTTGTACTGAAAAGAAACTCATTAAGATATCATAATTAGTAAAAGAGTTCTTATTGTATCAGTATTCAACAAAACTAGAAAGATAAAATCCTCAACATAAAAAACCTATAAATAGTAAACAGGCTATTAAATGATAATATCAAATCCAGTTTTTATAAAATGCTGTATACTTTTTCATAGTTTGATTTTAGCATAAATACAAAAAAAGACTCAATGAGTCTTTAATTATATCTTTTTAATAAATTAACTAATTAGTTAAAGTATTTGTTTGATAGGTTGAATGATAAAACTTGATTTTCAGCAGGTTTAAAAGACAATTCAATTTTTCTTTGAGTAGCTAAATCAGCATTTAGGTTTCCACTTCAAGTTGTATCGTGTTTAAATTCAACAACTGCATAGAATTTTTCGTTTTCTTTAATTACTTTAATTTCTTTAATTAATTTAGCAGCATTACCTTTTAAATTTTTAGTTAAAGTTTCTGACATTCCATTAATAGCTTCTTGACTAACTGGTACATTTTGTCCTTCTGCTCAAGCCTTAACAGTTGGTGTATATCTATCTAAGTAAGCTGTTGCTTGTGCCTTAACTTCATCATAACTTGGTTTAGCTTCAGCAGCTTCTTTTTTATTCATTGACATTGATCCAATTAAGTATTCTGAAGTTGGTTTAGCTTGGATATTAATATCTCAGTATTTTTCTTCTACTTCTTTAACTGAATCTATTTGAGGTTTTGAAGAAATAGTAACTGTAATATTTACATCATCAGCAGTAACTACTGATAAACCTTTTTCTTTTTTAATTAATTCTAAAACTTCTGATTGAATTGAAGCTTCTGTTGATCCATTTTTAGGTTCATAATTTGCGAATGGAGTAGATTCTCCACCTCTATTTCAATCTTGTAAGTTTTTCTTTGTAATTTTTGCAATTGTTAATTTTACTTCACCTTGAACTAATTTTGAAGTTGATTTTGCTTTAACAATAATTGAACCTTCAGCTTTTGAAGTTGAAGCAGTTTTAGTAATATCTAAATCTGCTGCTGTAATTTCAATTGGTGATCCAGCTTTTGTTTGATCTGTTTGACCTTCACCAGCAATTGCTTCGTTAATAATAGCTATAATTTCATCATTAGTTGTATCATTTGTAACTTCTGTATCAGGTGTTAATAATTCTGTTAAATCTAATTTTGGTAATGCTGGAATTGCTAATTCAGTTGTTCCAGTTACTAATTTTGATTCTTTTGATTCTTCTGGTGCTGGTGGTGTTGTAGTTCCACCTTCTCCACCTTCTCCATTGTTTTCATCTGCAAATAAAGTTTCTGCCACGTAACCTTTAGCAGTAACAGTTAAAGTTCCTACTTCACTAATTTGTGGTTCTTTTGATGTTTCAATTGTTAAGTCTGAAGATGCTACTTTTGTTTCTTCAGGTAATACACTACTATATTTAGTGTTAATGTGATTTAAAATTTGTTCTTCAAATGAAGGCACTTTAGTTGTTTCTTCATCTGATTGAGTATCACCTGCTGGTGTATCAGTTGGTGTTTGTAAAGTTAAATCACTTAAAGCTTCTTTTAAATTTATTTTTGCTAAAGCAGCAGTTGCAATTGTAACTTCACCAGTTACTTTTTCACTACTACTATCTTTTGCTTTAACAGTAATTGAACCTTCTGTTCCAACTTTACCTGGTTTTCTTTCAATTTCTACATCTTCTTTAGAAATTGTTTTTTTAGAATTTGGATTTGCTGTTTTTCAAGCTGCATTAATTGCTGCTGCAATTTCTTCATCAGTTGATTTGTCAGTTAATCCGTTAACTTTTTCTTTTAATTCTTCTAAATTAATTACAGATAAATCAACAATGATATTTCCTTTACCTGTAACAATTTTAGCTGAAGTTGTTGCTTTAACTGGAATTTCATAAATTCCCTCAGTTGCTCCATCTTTTGTATTAGGTTGACCATCTAAACTAGATAAATCAAATGAAACTTCATTTGCTTCTAAATGTTTTAATCCTTTAACTTGTCTTAAAGCATCAATAACATCTTGATCAGTTGGTTTTTTATCAAAGTAAACATCTGTTAATGCTGTTGCTAAATCAACTGCTGGTGTTTCACCAATGTTTAATACGATTTCCCCTGAGATCAATTTTGCTTGGTTAGTTGCATGAATTCATACACTACCTTCTGTTTTTTCAGTTGCTATTTGTGTAACAACTGCAATTTCTTTTTTATCAAGTTTTTCTAATCCCTTGACTTTTTGTAATTCGCTAATAATTTCCTGCTCATCAGTATCATTTGTTGCAGTGTAACCTGAAAGTGCTTTTTCTAAGTCTACAACTGTTCCTTTTGATTCTTTTGACCCACAGGCTACTACTAGGCTTGCGCTACTAGCTGCTATACCGGTCGCAGCTAAAATACCTAATAATTTTTTCATTATTTTGTGTGTCCTCCTAGAATATTCTATTTTTTGATAGTAAATAAGAACTATTTTACTACTATTTTATTATAAGGAAAAAATACTTTTATAAGGGTTTTTTAATTAAATTTTATTAACTTTAAGTGTTTTTATGCTCATTTTGTATGTATTTTTACAAATTATAGATAAAAAACAGAATATGAAATTTACAGATGATATTAAGCAATCAAATGAATTACAAGCGTTAAATTCTAAAAAATATCTTTACCTTACAGACATTTTTGGTCCAAAGAGAGAATAAATAGTTGTAAACTTTCACACACTTTTTAATTTTAAATTTTAATTTAAAAAAACTGAAAGCAACTTGAACAGGTTGTATATAAAGTATATTTACAAGCAAAAATAGATGTTAATAACTTGAAATGTATCTTTGATGTAAAAAGAAAATAATATTTTAATTTTGAGCAGATGTATCATTATTAATCTCAAAACTTTGCATAAACTTGTAATAACTTTATAAATCTTAATTATTTTAATAGATTCTGTTACTTAAAAAGATAATAAAATTATATGAAAAATAATCATGAAAAAGGAATTAACTAAACAATGAGAATAAGGAAAAACCTGTTATTTAAATTTGCCTTAAAAATATAAAAATAGCAAGTATGAAAATCTAATAACTTTCTTACTTACTATTTTTGTTCAACTATAATAGTCTTTTGAAATGTGTTAGTTATTTACGTCAAAATGATACTTAACTAAAACTCCACCAAAGTATTGTTGATCATCATCTGATACAACTAGTATTGCTTCAAATAGATGTGTTTCAAGTTTGTCTTGATTAACTACACCCATATCTTCTATATCAGTTACCAGTAATCTATTTTCAAGTTCTGGTGCTTGTTTATAAATACTGTTTAATATTCCTTGTTCATTATTTGTTTTTACTTCAATAAAAGAATTGTCTTTAATTATTGAAGCTATATTAACCAGAAAACCAGGCATCTGTTCTTCTTTATAAATAGTTACATTTAAAACAACGCTTCCTTGATAATCAGAATTGTTTTCACTAATTGATAATTCTCATTGAGTATTTGAAAGATATTTTAAAATTAAATCTTCTATTTTTAATTCAGGGTAATCAAGAATTATTTTATTTAATATATTTGCTTGAATTATTTCTTCATTTTCTCGTAATAATATATGAGGATTAACAATAAGACTATTTAAATCCTGTTTTACATTTACATCAAAATAATATTTCACTGAAACTCCACCAAAGTATTGTTGATCATCATCTGATACAACTAGTATTGCTTCAAATAGATGTGTTTCAAGTTTGTCTTGATTAACTACACCCATATCTTCTATATCAGTTACCAGTAATCTATTTTCAAGTTCTGGTGCTTGTTTATAAATACTGTTTAATATTCCTTGTTCACTATTTGTTTTTACTTCAATAAAAGAATTGTCTTTAATTATTGAAGCTATATTAACCAGAAAACCAGGCATCTGTTCTTCTTTATAAATAGTTACATTTAAAACAACGCTTCCTTGATAAAATATTTCATTTTCCTCAATGGACAACTCTCAATGTGTTTCATTTATTTTTTCAAGATATAAATTCATAAAATTTAATTCTGGGTACATTTCTTTTATTCTTTTAATAATATTAGTTTCATTAATTTCATTTTCATCAAATAAAACAATGTCTGTGTTTACAAAAACTTGTTTCAACTCTTTTTTAATTGTTGGCAGTATTGGAATTTGTTCATTTATTATTATATTAAAGTATTTAATACCTTCAAAATATAAATCACTTTTATCAACATGCAATTCTCATACAGTTGTGGTGTATACTAATCTCAATTTACATTTTTTTAACTCTGGGTATGTTTTGCGTATCATGCTTAAGATATTTTCACCATTTATGTCCATTCAATATGGCAATTCAATGTAGTTATCTGTAAATATTGTTTCTATATTAGTTTTTACGATATTTACTATTGGCTTATTACTACAACTTACCGTTAAGCTAAAACTAAATCCTGTTAAAGATAAACAAGTTAATAAATGCAATAATTTTTTCATTTTTTTCCTTTGCGAGGTCTCCCTCACTTTAATTTTATGACTAGACAAAAGAAAAAATAATAGCCTTAGACTATTATTTTAAACATATAATTGCACTAAGCAATTCCCATAATAAATTAATTCTGATTCATCAACACTTATTGATCAAGTATTTTTATTAAATAAAATTGCTTTTAATTTTATATCAGCTAATTCAGGATACTTAGCCTTAATTAATTTAACTACTATTTTTTCATGGCTGTTTATTGTTTGTGATTTAAAAGTCTTATCTTGTATTACATCACTAATATCTTTTTTAATATAGATTTTTAATATAATGAAGCCATCATATTTTTCATTTTCTTCAATAACACTAATTATTCAACTTTCATTTTCTTTTTTACATAATAATTTTAGCTCTTTTACTTCAGGATTTAGTGTTTTAAAATTTTCGATTATTGATTGCTCATTTACTTCTGTTGTCTTTAAATACATTTCCTGTTGGAATTTATTAATATTATTCTTTTGAGTTATATCTAATTCAATAGTTCCCGTGTAAATATTTTCATCTATACTTGATAAATAATATTTCTCTTTTTTTATAACTGACAAATAGTTTCATTTAATTTCTAAATCTTGGTTAAGTGATTTTAATTCATTCAATATTATTTCTTCATGAATTTCAATAGCACTAGAAAATATAATTTTTGTCTTTATGTTTAACGAATCTAAATTCAAAGCAATTTCAACTTCTTCTGGCTTTTCATTTTGATTTTGATTTTGATTTTCATTTTTATGATTTGTTGTGCAACCAATAATATTTATAGCAGTAATTGCTGAAACGCTTAAACTTGATAAAAATAATAATAACTTTTTCATTTTGTTATCCTTTCTAAATTTCAAAATATTATTAAAGGATTTTATTCTAAAAAAACAGCACTTATAGTTACTGTTTTAAAAATATTATTATTTTTGTATTTATTCTCTAAGTACTTAATACAAGTTTTAAGTTGTTGATTCTCAAATTTTAACTCATTATTAAATTTGTAACAAATTCTTTAAACTCTTAAAAATTATATTTTAAGTTAAAATATTCTTGTTTTATAATTACTTTTTTTAATTTTTCTTCTTGTATCTGAAGTTAATGATCCTTTGTGGTAGTTAACTAAGTTTACATCTTCTCTAATAGCTGTTTTAGAATTATTTTTTGATTCTTCATAATAATCTAATCATGTCGATAGGTTAAATATTAATTTTATGTTATTTAGTTTATGTAACATGATAATGTTTTTGAACATTAACTTAAAGAGTTAATAAATCTTGAGGTTCTACTTCAAGACCCTCAATAAGTCTTTGAAAAACTTTAATTGTTATATTTCTTCTTCCTCTTTCAAAATCAGAAATATAGTTTTTTGAAATACCAGATCTAAAGCCTAATTCTTCTTGGGTTAAACCCTTATGAGATCTAATTTTTTTTAAATTTGCAGCTACTATAAAAAGTAGTGCATCTTCTTCATTATACTTTTTCATTTTTAAACTCTCCTTTAAGCCTTTTAATAATTTATTTTTAATTGCTTTCCATTAATTAAATAAACTATCCATAATTATTTTAATTTTTGTCAAATTACTATAATTATTTATGAAGATTCAATTAAACTAAAACTTTTATAGTAACTTTTATTTTTTATTAGATTTTTTCAATAAAAGTATATCTACCTAATGTTCTTCAGTCAAATACAAAAGTATTATTTCCAAATTTAATATCAATTAAGTTTGATGAAATTCCAAATTGAAGGGTTGCGTTATCTGAAGCAGTCATTGTTAAACCTTTCATTATTCTTGAACCATCATTTGCACTATAGTTTTCATCAGCAATGCTAGCTTGTCTTCTTGCATTCGGACGACTACCTGCATCTGAATATGTAAAGTTCATATATGTAATACCTGACATTTTTCCAATTAAGTTTTGTTCTTTAATTTGTTGAGCTTCAACTCCAGTATTTAAACTTAGTGCATTTGCAAAATTATTTGCGTTAATTGTTCCATTCATTGCGCCAGTTTCTTTTAAATAATCTCAAATATTAAAGTCTGTGCCATCTTGTTTTTTAACACCTGTTTCACCTGACATTTTAAATTTATTGTTTAATTGTGCATCAGATGCATTTGGTGATGCTCAAATATCACTTTCAGAAATTCCATAGAAATTATGGAATGTATTTAACATTTGTTCAATTCCTTTGTAGTAAGAACTAAAAATTTTTGATTGAGCTGAATCTGTTGTTTCAGATACAGCTGTTGCACTGTTGTCAATTGCAATAGAATATGTGAAACCAACATCACTTAATCTTTGTGTATACCCATTTGGTAAAGAAATAGTTAATCCTTTAATAGTCATTGTTTCACTTGAAACTGACATAGCTAATAAATTATCTGTATTTTCATTTTTTTCAACATTAGTTGATTTTTCTGTTCTTTTTGTATATTCACTTACGATTTTTGTATTATATGCACTTAATGAATTTTTTCATTGTCCATCAACTGCAGCATATAAAGTTTCATCTCCGTTTACTCTATTACCTTCCAATTGAATATTTCCAGTAGTTTTAACTTTTCCAAAGAAAGTATTTCATGCTTCTCAATTGTTATGATCATAATTAAGACTAATTTTTCCTATGTTATTAAAATGGTTTGTTTGTTCTTGTCTTATAATATCATTTTCATTGTAGTATTTAACATCAATAGCATTTACAACAGGTGTGCTGTTTGTGAAGTACTTAGTTTTTATAATAGAAGTCATAGATTTAGCAAGTTTTTCATTGTATTTAGTAATTGCTGATTTATATGCATCTGTATTAGCAGTTAATAAATCTTGTGTTGTTAAACTTGGTTCTAACGCTCTTAATGTTTCAAAGTCAACATAAACATTTGCATTTGCTTCTTTCAACATATCACCAGCTAATTCATTACTAATTTTGTTAATTGAAGCAATAATTTCACTATCATCTGAAATAGTAATAACAATTGTTCCTTTTACATTTTTTGTAACTGTTGCCTGTTCTGCATCTTTATATCTATAAGTTGAAGAGAAATTTAAATTTATACTTGAGATAAATCCTTCTTCATTACCAGTAGCTCCATAAGTCATTTCTGCATTTTCATAATCAAATTTAAGATCATCAATTCATTTTGAACCAAAACTTCCAATTAAAACACTATAAGTTGAAGTACTAATTGCATTTCTTAAATCTGCCATTGCTTTAGCTGGACTTAATAGTGATTCAACATTTGATGTTAAATCTTTTTGTTGTTTATCTGTTAAAACATCATAAAACTTAACTGTTTGCTCATCAGGGGTAGTTTCACCACCACCTGTACCTGTTGATGCTTGATCATAAATTGATTTTAAATTATCTTGTTGGAAAAAAATTAATCCATTTTTTGAAGCCTCTGTATCTAACAATGTTGATCTTGTTGCCATCGGAGATGAAACAATTGTTGAGAATTTAGATTGAACTTCACCTTCAAATTGTCTGATTAATTCTCTAATTGCTTCTTTTTCTTTTTCCTTATCCTTATCTTTGTCATCTCCATTACCATCTCCATTTGAACATGAAATAACAGCCATTGATGAAGTACCAACCACGGCAAAAGATGATAATATTAATAATAATTTTTTCATTTTCTTTTTTCCTTTTCTTTTTAATTCTGTTTTTAAAAAATAAATTTTTAGAAATCAAATTTTCTAAATTTGTATAAAGCAATTGAAAAACTCAATTTGCTTATTCTAATTAAAATAACCAAATAATATCAAGGTTTAACATAATTTAACTTAATATTTTTTAAAATAGACTTTTTCATTTTTAAATCTAAATCCATAATTACAGATTTCTACAAGTTAATATTCATAAAGTGAAACAACAAGATGTTGTTTAGTGATAAGTTACTTTATTTTCTGGATTAAGCTTGTATAAATGGGTTTATTTATCAGTTAGTCTATAAAATAAGAAAGCATAATAATAAAACTTATTTTCAAATTGAAGACACTGTTAAGATATTCATTAATTTCATTTATCTGAAACTTGAAAGTCTATTAATTTTTTATAATTTTTAATCTACTAATTTATAAATGCAACTGCGGCATAAAAGATAGTTTTTATATCTTATTAATAATCTAATCATGCAAATTACAAAATGCTTTAAAATTGCATAAGATTTAAAATTAACTTTACTTTTTTCATTTGACTTATTTAAAACATAGTCAATATTATAACTATTAACTTAAGGAGTTAATAAATCTTGGGGTTCTATTTCAAGACCCTCAATAAGTCTTTGAAAAACCTTAATTGTTATGTTTCTTCTTCCTCTCTCAAAGTCAGAAATATAATTTTTTGAAATACCAGATCTAAAGCCTAATTCTTCTTGAGTTAAACCCTTACGTGATCTAATCATTTTTAAATTAGTTGCGATAATTAAAATTAAAGCATTTTCTTCATTATACTTTTTCATTATTTTAGACTCTCCTTTAAACCTTTTAATGATTTAAATTTAATGGTCTTACGTGAAGGAACCATTTTTAATTCACCAGTTTTTATGTCTTTCATTGTTGTTTCATTAACCAAGATTGTTGAAAACTTAGCAAAATTATTAATTTTAACTTCTGAACCTTCTTCAATTAAATTACTTTCCATTAATTCAAATAATCTATCAACAATTATTTTAATTTTAACTTTTGTCAATTTACTATCATTGTTTATGAAAATTGAATCAATTAAATCTTTTTTAGTAACTTTATTTTTTCTTATTAAGGGCTTTTTTTGATTTATTTTACCTGCCTCAACCATATCAATATTTTCTGATTGTTTTTTTTCACTAATTTGAGTTGTACTATCTTTTTCCGTAATTTCAATTTCACTATTTTCTGAATAATCTTCTGAATTAAGAGTTTGATATTCTTTTTTTCTTAATTCATCACCTATTTTTTTCATAAATAAAATTAATTCTTTTTTAGTCATTTCCTCTAAAACTACTTCATCAACATCTATATTTTTTAAAATAGCGTATTTCTTAATTTTATAAGCATTCTTAACAAGCTCACTTAAATTTTCTTTGATTAAAACTGATCCATCAGTTTTTGCTCTTTGTTGTAGCAAAGTCATATCGCTATCACTTTCATTATTAAATTCTTCAAAAAATGTTTTGTCTTCTACATAATGAGGGTATAAATCAACATCAGAATTTTCAACTTCTAAAACCATTTCTGCTTCTTCTTTTTGTGCTTTAACTGAGTGATGAATTTTTTTAGTGCCTATTGTTTCAACATTTTTATTTTTTGCATTTTTTGTTTTAGATTTAATAATTAGAATAATTCAAGTAAGTACTAAAATAGGTAAAACGATTAGCAAAATAATATTAGATACATAATCAATTATATTTGGCAAACTTAAGTCTGTTGGGGGGATTATACCAATAGTTTTAAATGCTTCTAAAATATCTCTATTATTGACTATTGCATTTATTATTTTCATTGAAAAGAAAATAACCATTGTTATCAAAATAGCAAAAGTAAAACTTAATTTAATTACGTAACTTTTTGATTTTTTTAAAAAAATATTTTTTTGCTTTTTATTTTTTTCTTGTTTCTCCATTAGTATCCTTTCTTAATATAAAACCCTTCTTTTTAATTAAAGAAGGGTTCAAAGTTATTTTTGATAAACCATTTCTTATTATAAATTTATTCGATTTATAATATCTTCTAAATCATTAATCAATTTATTTAATTGAGAGTTAATCATTTCAGCGTCTGATATAGATACTCTAAACTCACCTAATTTAACTAAATTTTTATTAGAACTAATTTCACTAATTAAATTTTTATTTAATTGTTTTTTAAATTTGATTAGATCTTCTAAATTAGTTTCTATATCTTGGCCGCTAAAAAATTTTTTAATTTGTTCTGTCATAATCTTTTATCTTTCTATTTTAATCAACTATAGGAATTTCTTGAAGCATAACATTTAATGTTCTATTTGCAGCTTTATAAGTATCTTCTTTATCTTTAGTTAAAAATACAACATAATAGCTAATATTTTGAGTATTTTCAATTTTTTCCCTAGTCAATGCGTTACTTGAAGCAACAAAATCATTCAATGTTTTTGTTTCTCCTAAAACGCCATTAATACTATCATTTAAGTTTTCTTGAGTTTTGTCAAAGAATAAAATTTCATCAACTTTAAATAAACTTTCACTTGCATTTGAACCAAAGTTAAATGCAGTTGTATTTGTAAAATGTTGACCATTAACAAATTTATTTATTTTTTGATCCTTATCATCACCTGTATAAATATTTAAACTTTCTACAAATTGTTTTTGATGAGTTTTATTATCATCTTGATTTCATTCTTGAGTAATTTGTTGATTTATTAAGTATTCTTTTTGAATCTTATTTATGTTAGTAGTTGAATTGAATTGTATGAATTGTGGTTCAATTATTTTTTTATCTTTACTGGTTAAGACATGTCACTTTAAAGGGTCTGACTGTATTTTTAATATTTCAATATCTGTTTTTATTTTATTTTGTTCCTTTTGAATTACTTCTTCTGAAAATTCATAACCAGCACTTGCTTTTAAGTTAACACTTACTTGATTTGTTCAAAACTTTGAATCAATATTTGAGTTGTTTTCAATTATATCTAAATTGTTAACACTATCAATTGCAATTTGTTCATTTTCTAAAATTTCTTTTTGATTAATTAAAAGCTTATTTTTAAAATCATTATAATCGCTAAATTCTTGATTTTTAATTCAATTATTGATTTTTTCTGTAGACTGAGTTATAACATTGTCTTCTATAATAACTGAATCTACAATTGTTCCTTCACATGTAAATTTTTTATCCTCGTCAGTAACATCATCATCAAATTCGTAGTACTCAGAATCATTAGTTTTAATGCCAACTGTTCCACTTACTTTAAATTTTGTAAATTTTGGGATTGATGGATCAGTTGGTTGAGTTGATGATAGAATATCAACTGTTGCATCTTTAAATACTACGCCTTCAGCAGGAGTTCCTGGAATGTTTGCATTTGGCACAAATGTGCTTTTAACAACAGATTCACTTTTAAAGTGAACTGTATCTAAAAAGTTTTGTAACCCGATTATAGTTACTGCTAATTCAGCTTTGGTTATTTTTTTCTTAGGTGCTGGCTTATTTCCACCAAAATTATAAATTAAAGTTATTGAACCTGTATATTTATAGTTATTTTTTGAAGTTCCATTACCAATAAATTCAATACTTTGTTGTTTGTTGGTGATTGTCCCTTCTTCTATTTTTTCGCTAACTTTTACACTAATTCCGCCAGCTACATCAACCTTTTGATTAACAAGTTCTGTTTCCAATGCATCATTAGTTCAGGGTTCTTGATCGTTTTGTTTACTATGTAATATTGCAGTCAAAAATCTTTCAATTGAATCAATATTTTGTTTTTCTGTTTTAGTAGAACACGATACAACAATTGTGGATGCTGAACTTGTAACTACTAAACTTGATAGCGCTAATAATAATTTTTTCATTTTCAGCTTCTCCTCTTAGTTTTTATTTGTTAAATTCTTTCAATAAATGTATATGTACCTCATGCAACAATATCAAATCTTTTACCTTTTCCAAAAGAAACATCGAATAAGTCTGTTGAAATTCCAAAATTTAAACATGAATTATTACTTGTAGACATTGTTAAACCTTTCATCAACACTGTACCGTTATTTCCTGTGTAAGATGTATCTGCAATTGATGCTCTTCTTACATTTCTAAAGTTGTTTGTTTGAGAAGTTTTAGGTAAATCTGAGTAAGTAAAGTTAAAGTAAGTTATACCATTTGCTTTAGCAATCAAGTTTTGTTCTTTAATTTGTTGAACTTCAGGTGTTCCATCAACACTTGTATTTAAACTTAAAGCATCTGCAAAATTAGTTGGATTAATTATTTGTCCATTCATTGCTCCAGTTTCTTTTCAATAATCTCAAATATTGAAATCTGTGCCATCTTGTTTTTTAACACCTGTTTCACCTGACATTTTAAATTTATTTTTTTTCTGTTGTAATGTAGCATTTGGTGATGTTCAAATATCACTTTCAGAAATTCCATAGAAATTATGGAATGTATTTAACATTTGTTCAATTCCTCTGTAGTATGCACTAAATATTTTTGATGTTTCAGCTGAAGTTGTTTCAGAAACTGATGTTGCCTTATTATCAATTGCAATAGAATATGTGAAACCAACATCACTTAATCTTTGTGTATACCCATTTTGTAAAGAAATAGTTAAACCCTTGTTTGTAATTGTTTCACTTGAAATTGACATCGCTAATAAGTCAGAAGTTCTTTCATTTTCATTAATGTTTGAATTTTCAGTTCTTCTTTCATACTCACTTGTTAATTTTTTATTGTAATTTTCTAAAACTTCTTTTCATTGACTTTCAAGTGAGTTGTATAAAACTTCATCACCATTTACTCTATTGCCTTCTAGTTGCAATGCGTCAGTTGTTTTAACTTTACCAAAGAATGTATTTCATTCAGATCATGAAACTCCTTCATGTTCTGTACCATCATCAAATTCAACACTTATTTTCCCTGTGTTGTTAAAGTGATTTGTTAGTTCTTGTCTTATAATGTCATTTTCATTATAGTACCCAACTTGAATTGCGTTGACAACAGGTGAGTTAGGATTTGTAAAGTATTTATCTTTAACTATTTTTGTTAATGATTTAGCAAATTTTTCATTGTATTTAGTAATTGCTGATTTATATGCATCTGTATTAGCAGTTAATAAATCTTGTGTTGTTAAACTTGGTTCTAACGCTCTTAATGTTTCAAAGTCAACATAAACATTTGCATTTGCTTCTTTCAACATATCGCCAGCTAATTCATTACTAATTTTGTTAATTGAAGCAATGATTTCACTATTATCTGAAACAGTAATAACAATTGTCCCTTTTACAGCTTTTGTAACTGTAGCTTGCTCTGCATCTTTATATCTATAAGTTGAAGAGAAATTTAAATTAATACTTGAAATAAATCCTTCTCCAGTGTTACCTGTAGCACCATAAGTCATTTCAGCATTTTCATAATCAAATTTTAGATCATCAATTCATTTTGAACCAAAACTTCCAATTAAAACACTATAAGTTGAAGTACTAATTGCATTTCTTAAATCTGCCATTGCTTTAGATGGACTTAATAGTGATTCAACATTTGATGTTAAATCTTTTTGTTGTTTATCTGTTAAAACATCATAAAATTTAACTGCTTGCTCATCTGCAAATGCCGAAATTTCAGGGGTAGTTTCACCACCACCTGCACCAGTTGATGCTTGATCATAAATTGATTTTAAATTATCTTGTTGGAAAAAAATTAATCCATTTTTTGAAGCCTCTGTATCTAACAATGTTGATCTTGTTGTCATTGGTGTTGAAACAATTGTTGAGAATTTTGATTGAACTTCAGATTCAAATTGTCTGATTAATTGTCTGATTGCTTCTTTTTCTTTTTCTTTTTCTTTGTCATCTCCACCATTATCATCTCCATTTGAACATGAAATAACAGCCATTGATGATGAACCAACTACAGCAAATGATGACAATATTAATAATAATTTTTTCATTTTTGTGTTTTTTCCTTTTCTTTTTAATTCTGTTTTTAAAAAATAATTTTTTAGAAATCAAATTTTCTAAATTTATATAAAGCAATTGAAAAACTCAATATACTTATTCCAAATAAAATAACCAAATAATATCAAGGTTTAACATAATTTGATGTTGTATTTCCTTCAATCATATTAGTAGAAGTAAGTTTTATTTCGTATTCAGGATATCCTAAAAATAAATTCTTTTGATCTTCTAAATAAATCTTTGAGAAAGAATTAGGAGAAAATCAAATATCATTATTGTAGAATCCTAAGTTTTTGGTATAAACCATTCACAACCCACTATACAAGTTGAAATAGGATAGGCCACGCATCATGCTTCTGCCTTTGATGTAACTATTTCAGTCTCCTGAAGTTTTAGATACCGCATTTGAAGACATAATTATGTAATTACTTGAATATTTAATAAAATATTCTTCAATTACTCTAGCTGAGTACATTAAATTAAAGTTTAATTGTTTGTTGACTAGATCATTTGAATTTGTAAATCTAAATCCGTCATTTCGGATTCCTGCAACTGAATATTCATAGAATGAAACAACATCTTGTTTTTTCAATGCATAAGTTACTTTATTTTCTTCTATTTCTTCCTCAGTTGGATTAAGTTTCTCTAAATAACTTTTTTCTATTCCTGAGTCTAAAAATAAGAAATCATAAAATAAATCATATTTTTCAAATTGAAGAGCATTGTTAAAGTATTTATTAATTTCATTTGTGAAACTTCTAAATTCTACTAGAATATTTTTTGTATTTTGATCTACAGTTTTATTAATTAGTTCATCTAATTCTTCGTTTGTTATAAAAGCATCTTTTAAAGTTATTTGAATATTAAATTTATCATTAATTTTTCAAGTATCAGGAACAGATGTATCTCTAAGGGGTTTTGAGAATAAATCTAAATTCGTTTCTGTTATAACAATTGGATTAGGATTTATAAGTCCTAAATCTTTTCACATTTGCATTCTATAATTTATATTTGTTGTGTTATGAAATTGATCTGTAACCATTTCTTTTGAGAGGAAATAATTGTAAACATATTTAGATAAATGGGGATATTTAATATTTCCTTGATTCACATGATCATATAAGCTGTAAGCATCATATATATCATTTAATTGAAAAATGTCGCCGTTTGTAAATTGTACATAATAACTTTTTTCATTTGCTTTTACAAAAGACATGGGGATATTTGCTATAAATGATAATGCTAGTAACAATGTACAAATAATTGTAGTAGTTTGTAACGTAAATATAAAAATTAAAAATGTAATAAAGTTAACTAAAAAGAATGTAGCAAGTAAAGAATATATAACATACATTGACGTCATTCTAAGTATGAATACATCATAATGAAACAATGTAAATGTTGCGTAAAATATATTTATAACAACAAAGCTCATTAAAATATTTACAGCACAAATTAAAATAATTAATAAATATTGAGCTATAAAGAACTTTGTTCTGCTTACTTGATTAGTTAAAACAATATATGTTGTTTTATCTTCAAAATTCTTACTAAAGAAAAATTGAATCATTCTTAAAATAAATACAAACATTAAACAACAAACAAAAAATAATATATAAAAGTTAAATATTACAACTTGTGAACTTCCTGATTTTACAAAAGCTAATACAATTCCAATTAAAATTGAAATAACAATAGTTGCTAAGTTTAAAATATAAAATAATTTTTCTTTCAGCAAACTTTTGAAACTAAATTTCATTAATTTAATGAAAGGGATTCTCCTATATTTGATAAGTTTTTCTTTTATAAAATTTTGTAAAGGATTTGTCTTCTTTTTTTCATAATTTTCTTCTACCATAGTACCTTCACCTCCTTTCAATGTAGCTCACTAAATTAATTTGAATCAATTAGTGTTCTTTCAAACCAATAAAATTTTTCTGATTTAATTACAAAACTTAAATTTAAAAACGATAAATTAAAATCGACTGAAAGGTTACTTGAATCTTCTTTAAATTTTTTGAAAATAAGTTTATTATTAGTCATTTCAATTATTGGAATATTTTGCAATTCTTCACTATTGTTAAATTGAAAATGAAATGATGAAGTATTTGTTTTATTTAAAAAACTTTGACGTTCTGATTCTGCTGAATAAGTTAAACTCTTATTGTTAAGCAAACTTAGCTGAGCATTAATATCAGAAATACTCTTGTCATTAGTTTTTACTGCTCTAGAGTACAAAATATTTGCGTTTTTTAAATTAATTAATTCTTGATTGTCTGATAAAGACGTTCATGTTGTTTTGCTTGTTCCATAAGTTTCTTGAAAAACTTGCAGAGCACTCATTGTGTTTTGATAAATTGCTTTAAAAATTGGATCTTGACCTGCTGAAATTATTTTTGTTTCAACTATTTCGTTTTCATTATTTAAATAACTATCATTAAGATTATTAGCTGATATTCCTACGTAATATGAAATCGGATTAATTGGATGATAATAATTAAATTCATCAAAATATAAACAAAAGTTGTTTAAAGTTATTTCTCCGTAGTTAACTATGGAATCAGAATTAATACCAAGTTCTTTATTAAATTTAGTTTGAAAATCACTTACTCATGTTTTGTATTCTTTATTTAAGTGAGCATAAATATCTTGATTCCCTTTTACAAATTTATTTTCTAAAACAATTTGGTCATCTGTTATTAGTTCACTGAAAACTGTTTTAAATAAGTTTATATTATTTGTATTTGTTGTCGAAACTGTATCATCAAGTATTAATTGCTTAGAACCATATTTATTTTCACGTGGATTAAAATTATTAATTCTGTTAATAGATTTAAAATTTTTGAATCTATTTTCGTCTTTAAAAGTAAAATTATAGCTTTGAGTTGGATTAGATGAATTAGTATTATGTTTAGAAATATAATTTAATAAACTTTTTTCAAATTTATCAAATTTAAAAAGATTTTCAAAATCACTATTCGATAAATTAAACAATCTTGCATAATCATTTATTCTAAGGTCATACGCATCAAATCACGTTCACTCAAATTTGTCTTTAATAAGATTTTCTCTTAGCTCACTAGTTGAAAATTTTAAATTTTCAATTATGTCATCTTGATTACAAATTGTAATGACTATATCTTCTTGATATTTATTTTTAATTACATTGCTATTGATGTCAGTATATTGGTAAGTAAAAACTAAATCTAAATTAACATTTGCTATATAATTTTTATTTTCGTTATCAAAACTTAGATACCCAAAATCTATATTGCTAAAATCATAAGATAATCCTTCAAATCATTTTTGATTTTCATTTTTAAATTCTAGAATACTTGAGTAAAAATTTAATTCAGGTTTCATTGAATTTAAAATTGTTTCTTCTATTTTGCTGTTTTTTGTGATTTTGTTTAAATCATTAGTCAGAGCATCTTTTTCTCTTTGAGATAAAAGATCATAATTTGAGGTTACATTTTGATTTTGTTTACGCAAATTTATTTCTTGTAAATTAGACTGAGTAAAAAAGTCAAAATTTTCATGTTGTTGCATTGCTTGATCAATATAAATTAGTTCATTTTGCTTTTCAGCTAACGCATTATGAAATTTTGTTTCAACTTCTTTCTCGAAAGATTCACCAAGAACATAGTAGTTATATATTGGTTTATATTCTTGTTTATCATCTTTTGGCTTTTGCCCACAAGCAGTAGTTACTAAACCAAAACCTATAACAAATGTAGAAGCAATTGGTAATATTTTTTTTAACATTTTATTGGGGGGATTTATTTGTTAAATTTTTGCATCATCAATACTTCGTTTAATTTGTTTTTTTCTTCTTGGATTTCACGTCTAATTCTTTCAAGTTCTAAAACATTTTCGCGTTGTTTCATTTCACTATCAAATTTAGCTAATTTTTGATTTAATTCTTTTTCAAAAATCATTTCTTTTCTTAATTGTTCAAAATATTCTTTTTCTTTATTTAAGTCAGATTTAATTTTTTCTAACTCTTGATCTTTTAATAAAGTCAGATTTTGTTGATGTCACATTGATTGTTGCATATTATAATCAATGTTATTATGTCAACCATGTTGAGCACCTACATATTTTTTAGTATTTTGTTGTTCATTCATCTCGTATTTTAGTTTCTCTAATTCCTCTTTTAATTTTGAGATTTCAAGATTGTATTCTTTAATATTTGATGAACCTTCATTAATCAAGTTAACTTTTGTATCTATATTGCTTTGAAGTGTGTTGATTTCCCTATATTGAGACTCTAGTTGTTTTTGTCTTGATTTAGTTGAAATATCTTCAGCTTCAATTTTGGCTAATACTGCACTTTGTGTTTCTTTTAATCTTCTCAATTCTTCTTCAAGTTCGGTTTTTGATTGATTAATTTCACTTGATTCAATTTGAATTTGTGACATGAATTCTTTTAATTCAGAAATACTATTTTTAATTGATTCTTTTTCTGCAGAAGCTGTCTTATTAAATTCATCGTGATATTCTTTGAATTCTTTAATTTTTTCTAAGTATTCAGCTTTTGATTCTTGAATAATTTGTGTTTCAGCACTAATGCTTTCAACATATGATTTTAAATCTATAAGTTTATTTGTAAACTCAGCTTTGATTGAATCAATTTCTTCATATTCTGCAATTGTTGCTACAGCAATATCTTCTTGTAATTTTTTTAATTCATCAAGTTTTTCATTTAACTCAAGTTTTTTCATTTCAACTTCTTCATGTTCTAAATCAACTTGTGTTAAGAATTCGTCTCTGTTTTGTTTTAAAGCATTTAAGTCTTTATCCAATGCATCTCTTGAGTTATTAATTTCATCATTTTCAATTTGAATTTGAGTTAAATAACTCTTGAAATCTTTAATTTCGTCTTGAATAATTTCTCTTTGAGCAGCAACCAAGTCTTTAAATTGATTTTCAAATTCTTTAAACTCATTCATTTTTGATTCAATTTCAGAAGTTAATGAATTTTCAGATTCAATCTTAACTTTTTCAATATAAGATTTTAAATCTTCAAGCTTATTTGAGAACTCATCTTTCACTAAATCAATTTGTTGGTATTCATTTGCTGAAGTTAAACTAATTTCTTCTTGCAATGCTTTCAATTCATCAATTTTAATTTGTAAATCTGTTTTCTTAAATTCTAAATCTTGAGTTTCAGCTTCTGTTTGTTCTAAAAGCACTTTTAAACTAGTTGCTTGATCTTCAAATGTTGTTTTTACTTGATGAATAATTTCTGATTCTAGTTTAATTTTTGCAAAGTAATCTTTTAAATCATCAATGTTTAAATCAATTTCAGTTTTTTGTTCAGTTACAATTTTGTTTATTTCTGATTTTAAATTTTTAAGTTCTTGCACTTTGTCAAAAAAATCATTTTTAATTGTATTTATTTCTGAAGCTGTTAAAACATTTTCGCCAACATAGCTTGGATCATTTAAGACTAATGTTTCATGAGTTTTAGCTGATGTCTCAGATAAATCATCGCCTATTAATACAAGGTCATTTGATAAACCAACTTTTATTTCATCTTCGCCTAAATTTAAAATGTTTTTATATTTATCTTCTATTTTATTTAAGAATTCCAATGCTTTACCTAAATCAACAGATTTATTTGAGCTATCAATTACGAATTCCTTTAATGGTTCGTATTTTGGTTTATGTGGTTTTTCTTTATCTTCTAAAGCTTTTGAAATAGCATCCATATTTATAGCTTGTGCTACAACATCTTTTGGTTGCAAATGATTTTTTTCTAAAATAGCTAAAGCGTCGTTAAAAGTTTGATGCTCGTTTAAACCGATAACTAATGAGTTTGTACTTAAATCAAATTTAAATGTCAAAATATTATGTTGATTTAAGAGTTTTTCAACTTCTGCTAACACAACATCTTTTTCAAATGAAACATTTATTTTTTTGTATAAGTTTAATTCAGATTTTGATCCAGAAAATAATAATTTACCTTTTTCTAAAATTACAAAATTTTCAATTATGTTATAAACTTCATCGATATTATGAACTGTTAGTATAATTGTGCTGTTAAATTCTTCTTTGAATTCTTTTAGTATTTTGTAAGATTGCCCTCTTCATTTAGAATCTAAGTTTGCACCTGGCTCATCTAAAATAAGAATTTCTGGTTCTTTAATAAAACATAAAATTAAATTCATACGGTTTTTCATTCCTCATGAAAATGCATTTAAAGGTTTATCTTTAGATGTTCATAAGTCGAATTTTTTTAATCAGTATTCAATTCTTGATCTAACTAATGATTTGTCTAAACCCATAACATTACACATATTGTATAAAAAGTCATAAGCTGTAATTGAATATAATGAAAAATCCATTTGAGAATAAAACCCAACATTAGAGTTATTTTCAATTGAACTACTTTTTTTACGTTCTTTACCATTAATATAGATATTTCCATCATAATTTAGAGTAGCTCCAAGTAATGAATTTAAAAATACACTTTTACCTGATCCACTACTTCCAAGTAATGCTGTAACTTTTCCTTTTTCTATATTAAAAGAAAATGGACCTATATTTATATCTTTAAATTTTTTATGAAAATGGTCTACCATCACAGCATTATTGTTAGAGTTTTCTAAAATAATGCGTTTTGATTTTAAAATATTTTTTTCCATTTTGTTTCTCCTATATCATTTAAATAATTTGTTTGATTTGATTTTTAAACTTCATTTTTCAAACCATGAGTTAATTGTCACAAAAAAAAAAAAAAAACAAGTCTTTCACGAATTTTGTTAAAAAAACACTTAAATTGTTAATCAGCCAATAAGTTTAAAAAGCAAAAAAAGAAAGCAAAAAATGCCTTCTTTTAAGATTATTTATTATATTTTTACTAAATATTTTATCATTTTCAACTAGCTAATTTTTCTGTGTCGCAAATTGCAACGTATGGTAAATTTCTTAACTTTTCTTGATAATCTAAACCATAACCAATTACGAAATGTTTTTCTATTGAATAACATACTCAATCAGGTTGTATATCTACTTTTCTTTCAGTTGGTTTATCTAACATTGTTAATATTTTGACTGAGTTAGCGCCTTTGTTAAGCAAGTACTTTCTAACATAATCTAAAGTAATACCAGATTCAATAATATCTTCAACTATTAAAATATCACGATCTTTAACTGATGAATTAACGTCTAAATTAATTTTAGGTTCTCCATTACTTTTTGTTCCACCAAGATATGAACTTATAACCATAAAGTCCATTTCTAAGTCTGCTTCATAGTTCATACAAAATGTTTGATAAAAAGGAACACATCCTTTTAACAAGCCTATAACTAGTAAAGTGTTTTCACTATCTGAAGTTTTTTCATAATAGGCTTTAACTTCTTTTGCTACTTCCTTTGTTCTTTGTTCTATTTGTTTATCTGTAAATAAAATTTCTTTAGCTAATGGATGTTGTTTCATGGCTCTCCTAATAATGTTTATAAAAAAATAATACCCATATTTGATTTGTTAATCAATAGGTATTAATAAATTTATTTATTAATTTGTTCTAAATATGTTTCTAAAATCAATTGTGCAGCTAAAGTATCTTTGTTTTCTTTTTGTTTTTGACGTGATAAACCTGCTTCAATCATTATTGATTTTGCCATCTTAGTGGTTCTTCTTTCATCTATTCTAACGATTTGATCCTTTTTTATATCTGGGTTATAAACTAAGAATCCTTCAATGAAATAATCAACCATTTCTGCTCTTTCACCTATTGAACCGTTCATATTTTTTGGATAACCAAAAACAAAAGTATCATAGTTTTTATCTTTAATGAATTCTGTTAATAAATTGACACCCTCTTCAAAATTTCATTCTTCAAATTTCAAAGTAATTTCTTTTTTAGCTACGTTACCAGTGGAAGATGCCAATCCAACAGTTTTACTTCCAATATCAAGCCCTAAAATATTACTCATAGTCTCCTCCAAGTTTTTTATTTAGCATTTTTAAAAATACATTTTCAAATATTAAAAATCAAGTGATTGCCATAATACAAGCAAATGATATATCTGATAAAAAGTGCTTTGCTAAAACCATTCTTGAGCTACCTACTAAACCAGCAAACATAAACGCAACCAATATAACACCATAATAATATAAGCTATCTTTTTTAAATAATAATGCTAATCCTAAAATAGTAATTGAACTTGTTACGTGTCCAGAAGGAAATGATTTATTTTTACCAAATCCATAAACATAAGTAATATTTCATCATTCGCGGTACGGAACTTCTCCATTAATAACTGATTTAATGGGTCTTGGTCTTGAGAAAATGTTTTTTAAAAGTTCTGTTGTCAAAAAAATTGCAATTACATAAATAATAACTAGCCCCACTTTTCATAAAAAGTTTGTTTGTTCTGTGAAATTTGGATTTAATTTATAAAATATACTTGTTGCTATAAAAAATATTCAGAATATAAAAGTATTAAATATGTCTACACTAACTTCATTTGTATGCTTGTCTTTATTAGACATTAAAGGAGCAAATAAATAAAATGCAATTCCAGCATAGATCAAAGTTAAGTAAATTATTTTAAATATGAAAAGTTGCACTGATCAGTCTTTTCTTTTATCTGTTAAGTATATAAATATTCCCATAACACAAAAATTAACAGGAATAAGAAATGTTAATTGCCCAAATTTATCAAATGCGTAACCAAATCATGACTTTTCTCGATAAATTTTTTCTGCTATTTGAGCATCCAAAAAAGTTCCTACCATAAAGATGGTAAACAATGTTATTCCTATTAATAAAAAAGCATATAAGTACGGTTTTTTAAGTATTTGTTTGTCTTTTAGTAGTTTCATACATTTAATTATACTTAATTTATTCCTTTTTTAACTTAACAAATGTTAAAATATAAATCCAAAGAGGTATTTATATGAATTATGATAATTTATTAGAAATTGTTAAAAAAGAAGTTTATGAAAGGGAATTTAAAACTGAAAAAGTAACAGCTGGTGCTGTTGCTTCAATATTAGTAACAAAAGATAATAATATTTACACAGGAGTTTGTGTTGTCATGGATTGTGCGTTAGGAACATGTGCTGAAAGATCTGCCGCATTTCAAATGATTAAAAATAATGAAACCGAAATTAGAACAATTTTAACTATAGGCAGAAATGGTTATATCTATCCACCATGTGGGGCATGTTTAGAATTGGTTAAGTTAATAAATCCTAATAACAAAAATACACAATTTTATATTTCAAAAGATCAAACATTGAATTTAAATGAATTAATGATTAAAAACTGACAAGATAAAGAAAAAATGGAAAAATATTAATTCCATTTTTTTTAATATAAAAAAACTAAGCTTTAAGCTTAGTTTGAATAATTATTTAAAATTATTTATTAATTTTTAAGTTATAGAATGTTGCATATCCATCGTAGATAGCATCTTCACCTAATTGGTCTTCGATTTGTAATAATCTGTTGTATTTTGCAATTCTATCTGAACGTGACATTGATCCTGTTTTGATTTGACCTGCGTTAAATGCTACAGCTAAGTCAGCGATTGTTGCGTCTTCTGTTTCTCCTGAACGGTGTGAAACAACTGCAGTTCAACCAGCTTTTTGAGTCATAGTAATAGCTTCAACAGTTTCTGATAAAGTTCCAATTTGGTTTAATTTAATTAAAGTTGAGTTAGCAGCATCTTTGCTGATTCCTTCTTTAATAAATCTTGGGTTTGTTGTAAATAAGTCATCTCCAACGATTTGAACTCTGTCTCCAATTTTTTCAGTTAATTGAACGAATCCATCTCAGTCTTTTTCACTTAATCCATCTTCGATTGAAATAATTGGGTAGTTGTTTACTAATTTTTCTAAGTAAGCAATCATTTCTTCTGTAGTGAATGCTCATTCTTGACCAGTAACTTTTTCAATTTTTTTGAAGTGGTATTTTTTGTCTTCAAAGTATAATTCTGATGAAGCACAGTCCATTGCGATCATGATTCCATCTTTACCAACTTTGTAACCAGCTTTTGTAATAGCTTCAACTAATAAGTCTAATGCAATTTCAGCAGGTGTTTTAGCTTTAAATGAAGCTAAGTCTTGTTTAGCATATGCTCATGAGAAGTGAGGTGCAAATCCACCTTCGTCTCCAACAGCAGTAATATCACCTTTATCATGTAATAATGATTTTAATGCTTGGAAAGTTTCTGATGATCATCTTAATGCTTCTTTGAAAGTTGGTGCTCCAACTGGCATAATCATGAATTCTTGGAAATCGATTGCTGAATCAGCGTGTTCTCCACCATTAATAACGTTTAACATTGGAACAGGTAAACGTTTTGCTTGAACTCCACCAATGTATCTGTATAAAGGAACTTCTAATTCACTTGCTGCTGCGTGAGCTGCAGCTAATGAAACAGCTAACATACCGTTTGCTCCTAATTTTTTCTTAAATTCAGTTCCATCTAATTTAATCATTACTCTGTCTAAACCTAATTGGTCTTGAACATCGTGTCCAATTAAAGCTGGTGCAATTTTATCATTTACGTTTGCAACTGCTTTTAAAACACCTTTTCCGTTGTAACGTGCTTTATCTCCATCTCTTAGTTCTAAAGCTTCGTTTTCTCCAGTTGATGCTCCTGATGGTGCTTTAGCAATTCCATATCCACCAAATTCAGTTCATAATTCAACTTCAACAGTTGGAGTACCACGTGAGTCTAATACTTCACGTGCAATAATTTTCTCAATTCTTGACATATAATTTCCTCTCTTTATTTAAATTATGTATTTAACTCCTATATTATATTCTCTTTTTAAAAAAAATTAAATAGAAATTATTGCTTAAAATGTGATATCATTTAAAAGTTATATAAAAGGAGAATAAAATGTCAAATCAAAAAATTATTAACATTGCGGTTATTGCTCACGTTGATGCAGGTAAATCAACATTAGTTGATGCACTTTTAAAACAAGGTGGAGCTTTTAGAGATAACCAAGAAGTTGTAGAACAAATCATGGATTCAAACGATCAAGAAAGAGAACGTGGGATTACCATTTATTCAAAAAACTGTGCTATTGAGTACAAAGGAACTAAAATTAACATCGTGGATACTCCAGGTCATGCTGACTTCTCAAGTGAAGTTGAACGTATTATGAAAACTGTTGATACTGTTATTTTATTAGTTGATTCAAGTGAAGGACCAATGCCTCAAACACGTTTTGTTTTATCTAAAGCATTAGAATTAGGATTGAACCCAATCTTAATGATTAATAAAATTGATAAAAAAGATCAAAGAGCTGAAGAAGTTGTTGAAGAAGTATTAGAGTTATTCATGGAATTGGATGCAACTGATGAACAATTAGAATTTAAAACATTATATGGTATTGCTCGTGAAGGGATTGCTCAATTAAACTTAAATGATAAAGGAACTGATCTTTCACCTATGTTTGATACTATTATTGAACAAGTTGGAACATACCCAATTGAATTAGCTGAAAAACCATTAAAAATGCAAGTTAGTTCATTAGCTTATGATTCATTTATTGGAAGATTAGGAATTGGAAGAATCTTTGAAGGTAAAATTGCTGAAGGTCAAACAGTTAGTGTTGTTAAAAATGATGGTGAAGTTAAACAAGCCAAAATTTCTAAATTAACAGTTTACCAAGGATTAAATAAAGTTGCTGTTAAAGAAGCATTTGCTGGAGATATTATTACATTCGCTGGTATTGAACATATTTCAATTGGAGATACTATTAATGAATTAAATAATATTAATCCAATGGAACCAATTACAATTGAAGAACCTACAATGAGTATGAACTTCTTAGTTAACACTTCTCCTTTTGCTGGTAAAGTTGGTAAATTTGTTACTTCAAGAAACATTAAAGAACGTTTAGAAAAAGAATTAGAAGTAAACGTTGGTTTAAAAGTTGAACCATTAGATAACCCAACTATTGAAGGATTCAAAGTTTTAGGACGTGGAGAACTTCACTTATCTGTTTTAATTGAACAAATGAGAAGAGAAGGTTTTGAATTAGCTATTTCTAAACCTGAGGTAATTTTTAGAAAAGGTGATAATGGAACATTATTAGAACCTATGGAAAAAGTTATCTTAAACATTCCTACTGAATATTCAGGAACTGTTATTAATAAATTAAACCAACGTAAAGGTTTAATGACAGATATGGATTCTGATGGAGTTAGAGATAAAATTGTTTACAACATCCCATTAAGAGCTTTAATTGGATTTAGAAGTGAATTTACTAATGATACTCATGGTGAAGGAATCATGGTTAGAAGTTCAAATGGATTTGAACCATACAAAGGTGAAATTGAATCACGTAAAAACGGAGTTCTTATTTCAATGGCTTCAGGTAAAACATTACCTTACGCTTTAAATAACTTAGAAGAACGTGGAATTTTATTTGTAGGACCTCAAGTTGAAGTTTATGATGGAATGATCGTTGGACAACACTCAAGAGATAATGACTTAGAAGTTAACCCAACAACTGGTAAAAAATTAACTAACACTCGTGCTAGTGGTAGTGATGACTCAGTTAAATTAACTCCACCTAAATTAATGACTTTAGAAGAAGCATTAGAATACATCGAATGAGATGAATTAGTTGAAGTTACACCAGATGATATTCGTTTAAGAAAAAGATGATTATCAAATACTGAAAGACGTCAACACAGAAACGATAATAAAAAAGTTTTTGATTAAAATAAAATGAAAACACGCTTATTTAATAGCGTGTTTTCATTTTTCAATTTTTTTAGGTTTCCTTGCATTTTATATTTTATATTCATCAATGAAGAATATAAAATATTTTTTTCCAAATTCATTAATAAAAGAAATATGTAATTTTTCTTTTTCATCAAAATAAAATTCAATATCTTTTTCAGGGTTTGATAATTGAATTCTTTTTCAATCATTAATAAGAATGTTTAATTCATTTTTTGCTTCTGATTTAGAATTAAACAAGTTTAAATTTTGCGAATTAAAAATAGTGTTTTCATATAAAAATTCTTTTCTTATTTCATCTGTTATTTTTAAACTTATGTATGTTTTTTCTTTATCATTTAAGACATCTTTTATTTTTATAACATACTTCATATTAGTTATTTCCTTTTTCTATTCTATCAAATTCACTTATATAAATATTTTTTGTTTCATTACAAAATTTTATAATTATGTCTTTTGCAATTCTATCCTCTGCAGAAATTTTTTCTTGTTTAATAAAATTGCAATCAATAAAGAAATCATGATTAAATTTACCATTTTCATTTAATGACTTTATTTCATTAATAATATCATAATTTTTACAATCTTCTTTAATCTTTATAATTATTGCATTATATAGATCTACAAGATCATTTTCAGTAGGATTCATTATATCTAGTTTATATTCCGTTCCACTTATGAAAAAAGAAATTATGTGCATATTAAATTTTATTTTAACTTTGTTCATTATAATATTCCTCTCTAGAGTAAAACTCTTTTTCCCCACCTTCCATCATATCTAGTAATTCTGGTGCAGCTTTTATTTTTACTTCAGTGTTATCTAAATCTCTTAAATAACCATTTTGTTTATTTCCAAAGTATGTTTTATAAATATTTTGATCTGGTTCATATTTTCTAACTATTATATTTCTTGGCTGGGTATTAATTGCTAAATTTGCATTATGTGTAGCTATAAAAATAGGTTTGTTCCTAATGTCTAATTCAATTATTTTATCTAAAATTATTTCATTTGTTGTTTTTGAATCTAAAAATACTTCTGGTTCGTCTAGGAAATAAGCTTCTCTTTCTTCTTCCAAATATGATGATATTGTTAATAATTTTCGCTGACCTGAAGATAATTGACCGGTAAGTATATTATTATTTATTTTAAAGTAAGTTTTAAAAACGTATAATTCTTTTTTTTCAATTGTTGGCTTTAATTTTAATAGCTCTTTTAAGGAGTCATTCATATGTTTATAAAAAAGATTAGAAAAAGAACTCGAATATATTTCATTGTATATTTTAGTTAGATATTCATTTATACTTAGCGAGTTTCTTTTATCAGAAAAATTACTATTTGGAATTGCTTTATATCCTTTTGTATCATATAAATCATTTTTTAAAAACTCAATATTAATATAAACACTTTCGCTTCTGCTTAATCTACCTAATTTTTCTTTATATTCAAAAGTTGATGGAAGATCCAAAATTATTCGTAACTCATTTCTAATTCTTTCTTTTTCTGAATAATATTTTCTTAAATTAATAGCTGACGGATTTGTTTTTTCACCTTTATTTTTTTTAATTGCTGATTGAGCTGCTTTTCTAATTTCAGATAAAAATAAGCTTCGTTTTCTTATTGTTTGTTTACTTGTTATTTCAAAAAGAAGAGCATCATTAATATAATTGAAAATTTCATTCAAAGATTTGTTAAAATCTTTTATATATTTAAATTTTAAAAATTCCGGACTTTCTAAAACTTTTTTAAAATATTTTTCAGAGTTATTTTTTCAATCATTTAAATTAGAAATTTTTAAATTAATTTTATTTATTTCTTCATTAAAATTTTTTTCATTTTTCTCAATTTCTGCTTCTATTTCTTCATTAAAAGTTAAATTATTTCAACCATTAAAATTTTGTGAGCCTTCATTTTCATAATATTCTTTAATTTCAATTATTTTACTCAATATTTCATTGCCTTCAAATAATTTTTTATTTAACGTTTCATCTTCAACATATTTTGATATTTCATGAAATTTTACTTCTTCTAAATTAAATTGATTTATTGCATTTTTTACATGAGATTCTTTTATTTCATTAAAATTTGTTTCCGGTTTTCCTCCATAAAACATAGAAATATTAGTATTATTTAAATCATTATAGGCATTTAATGCAGCTTTAAGTAAAATTGATTTTCCTGTTCCATATTTTCCAGAAATAATATTTATACCATCAACAAAGTTTAAATTAATATTATCTATAAACACTCCTTCATCTGTTTTTAAATTTAAGTCCAATTCAAAACTTTTCATAGGTTCTAAATTTTTAACAACTTTTTTACAAAAGTTTATATACTCCATTATATTGCAAAATTCCATATTTATATCGTATGATTCAACATTTTTATATTCAATATTAGAGGAATCATGTGAATCAGAACCCACTGTATATGACAATTTATTAATTCTAAATATTTCTTGTGTTTTTTCATTATTTTTAAAAGAAGAATTTCCCAATTCAAATTTATAATAACGCCCTTTTTTCGAAAATATATTTTTTAAATTCTCTAAATTTTCATTAGTCATTATTTTTTTATTATTATTTTGTTTACTAGAAGTTGGTAATAAACCAATTACAGAAATATCATATTTATCCAAAAATCATTCTAAATCATTTATTGTTAATCCCAAAAATGATTCTGCATCATGCCCATTTAAAATTTCAACAATCATGTCAGAAAATTCTTTTGTTTTATTGCTATCTGCTATTATATTAAAATTAAATATATCGAATAACTTATTATTTTTTTCTTTATTATTATCATTCAAATTAATCTCAATTGGATTTTCTTTTGGTATTTTTATATCTAATTCAACTCCTGGTAAAAATAATATCTCTTCAGGCTTATACATTTCCATTTTTCTAAAATGCTTTAAATCAAAGTAATTATGATTAGTAATACCTATAACTCTTACATTATTTTTTTTAGCATTACTAAAAAAAATAGAAAAGTCTTGTTCACCAAGATTTCTTTTTTTTGATTCACCTTTTTTTGTAGCAATTGTATGACAATGTAAGTCTATTTTCATAGGGCCTCCTTATTATGATTTGTAATTAAATATATAAGAAAAATATGTTTAATCATCTTTTTAAATTAATTAGCTTTCTACTTCATAATTTTATAAGAACTCTTTTTTTCTTTCAATAAAAACATTAGATCAATAATTTCAAAATAAAATGGTAAAAATTCACCAGTTATAATCATATTATTTATTTCTTGTTTTGTTGCTCATTTTACTTCTTCAACTTCTTCCTTTTGTAAAACTAATTTTTTAATTTCTACTTCTTTTTTAATTAGATAAAAATCATCAAATCCTTCACTAAAATTAATCGTAAATGATGGTCTGATATTTGAAAAATCTATTTCTAATCCTAACTCTTCTTTTGCTTCTCTTGCTGCTGTTGATTGGCTATTTTCACCAGTTGAAACAGAACCACTAACTGATGGTGTTCACATTCCAGTTCAATGCTTTCTTTCCTTAGAA
Source organism: Mesoplasma coleopterae (assembly GCF_002804245.1). Lineage (NCBI taxonomy): Bacteria > Bacillati > Mycoplasmatota > Mollicutes > Entomoplasmatales > Entomoplasmataceae > Mesoplasma > Mesoplasma coleopterae. The sequence goes on from NZ_CP024968.1 coordinate 565,722, forward strand.
ACTTTTTGAATTAACATTTCTTCTTTATTATTAAAAATTCCAATAGTTATTTTTCTTCTATAAAAACCTTTTGGAGGTTTAGTCCCTCTTATCATTGTTTGATCAGTTTTATTACCTAATATGTCATATAAATCTAAAATTTCCATACGCGCCCCTTTAATTAATAAAATGATAACAAAAAATAATCCTATTGGGTTATCTTACAAACTTATATTTAATACTTATTTTATTGCTTAATTTTATAGATGTAAAATTTACTAGTGAGCTGACAAAGTAAAATAGCGCAATGAAACTAATCATCCCAGGTAATCATAAATAAACAGGTTGATCTGTTGGGTCCAATTGTGAATATGGAAATGGTGTAAATCAATCAGCTTTATCAGAATATTTAACAATCATTAATCCTCTAATAGAAATGAAAAATATATAAGCAAATGGAATAATACAATTTATTCAAGCTTTTTTCTTCATAAATTCTTTTGATGTTAAAGTTGATTCTCTTTCTCTTAGAATATAATAACCAATTACTACAAAAGGCAAAATTCAGTGTTCAAGAACTGACTTTAGTACTTTATATCAGGTGTTAAAACCAACTATTCCATCTCTTGAAGCGATAAAAGTAAATGTATAAATTAAAAACACAACTATTTGATAAGAAACAACCATTGTCATTACATTATCAGATTCTGCTCAAGCAATTCTTTTACTATTTTTTCTGAAATAATTTAATACAGCAGCTATTCCTCAAAAAGATGTTATTAATGTAGTTCATACTGAAAAGTATATAACTTGATTAATGATTGATTGATCAAAAGTAAGCGCACCACCTGATTCAGAATCTGGTTGAATAACAGACATTAATAAATCTATACCAACACAAAATATTGGAGTTATTGCAATAAACAGCAATAATGTTAATTTTATTTTATTTTTCATATTTTCCTTTAAATAACTTATGGCTAAAAAAACCCTATAAGTTAAATTGTATTGTTTTTTTGTTTAAGCGGGGTAAAAATAATTAAAAAACAGATAAATCTTTTAAGGATTCACCTGTTTTATTTAAATTTTTACTCTTCTTCATTCATTATTTTAAACGCTTCAATTTCTTTATATCGATCTATTATATTCATTCTGTAAAAGTTTTCAGGTAATCCCTTTGTTTCTACAAACTTATATTCAATATGTTCTTTTAATAAAATCAAGCGGTCAAAAATAATTTCATATTTAATTAATAGTGCAATAAATGCATTTGAGCTTTCAATCATTTCATCCGTTAAATCAATTGATAAATCATCAAAACCATCAATTGTTGATGTTAGATAATCTAATAGCTGATAAGCTACATCTAGCTTATCTTCTTTTGATTCATATTTACTAAATCTCTTTACTAACTCAACTAAATCTCTTCAACAATATTTGAATTCATCAGGAACTACTGTGTTTCTAACCATTGTAATTAATTCTTCATAGTATTTTTCTGTAAGTTCTAGAAATGCTTTATTTATAGCAACATCAATTCCGCTCTCATCAACAGCATTAAATGAATTTTCATCTATTTCATTAAATGCATTTACATAGTCTGAAACTATATTATAAAGGCCATCAATTCTTAAATGAAATACCCCACTAATGAACGATTTAATATATTCATTAGTTTTACAAATTTCTTCATTTTCTAAGAAACCTGGTAAGTTATCAATAGCAATTGCTTCTTGATTTTCTTTAATAAAATTATGATAATTTAAAGAGCCTAATCATTTTTCATGTAATTGTACAACCTCATCAAAAATAATATTATTTTCTGATGTATTTATTTGTATATATCAATCATCATTAATAAACTGCATTAGTCAATCTTCATATTTGAATTTTGTCATATTATAAACCCTTTCTAATCATCAAGTTTTAAAACTGCAATGAATGCTTCTTGTGGTACTTCTACACTTCCGATTTCTTTCATTTTCTTTTTACCTTCTTTTTGTTTATTAAGAAGTTTTTTACGTCTTGATTTATCAGCTGCATGTAGCTTTCAAGTTACATCTTTTCGATATGCTTTAATTGTTTCACGCGCTAAAACTTTATTCCCAATTGTTGCTTGAACAGGAACCTCAAAGTTTTGACGTGGAATTAATTCTTTAAGTTTTTTAGTTAAAGCAGCTCCTCTTTGATATGCAAAGTGTTTATTTACTATCATTGAGAATGCATCAACCATATCTCCATTTAATAAAATATCCATTTTAACTAATTGAGATTCTTGGTAACCAATCATTTCATATTCAAATGATGCATAACCTTTTGAAATAGATTTTAATTTATTAAAGAAATCAAAAATAATTTCAGCTAATGGCATATCATAAACTAACATCATACGATTATCATCAACAACTTGTAAATCTTTATAAGTTCCTAATTTGTTTTGACATAAACTCATTAAATCACCAACTGATTCTTTTGGTGTCATAATTTTTACATTGACAAATGGTTCTTCCATAAACTTGATTTTTTGTGGATCAGGTAATTTAGCGGGGTTATCAATTTCAATCATTGATCCATCAGTTAAATGAATCTTATAAATAACAGATGGTGCTGTTGCAATTAGATTTAGATTATATTCTCTTTCCAATCTTTCTTGCACAACTTCCATGTGTAATAGCCCTAAGAATCCAACTCTAAAACCAAATCCTAATGCTTGAGAAGTTTCGGGTTCATATACTAAAGATGAATCTGATAATTCCATTTTTTCTAAAGCTTCTTTGAAATCTTGATATTGGTTTGTATCAATTGGATAAATTCCACAATAAACCATTGGTTTAAGTTTTTTATAACCATCTAAAGCATGTAATGCTGGATTTGTAACAGTTGTTATAGTATCTCCGACATTAATGTCTTTAATAGTTTTAATTGAAGCTGCTACTCATCCTACTTCTCCAGCACTTAATTGATCTTTTTTGACTATTTTAGGGTTTTTTACTCCCAATTCAGTTACTTCATAACTACTTCCATTTGCCATAAGTTTGATTCTATCACCAACTTTGATTGAACCTTCTCTTACTCTAATTGACATAACAACACCCAAGTATTTATCATAGTAGCTGTCAAAGATTAAAGCTCTTAAAGGTTTTTCATCATCAGCATCATATGGTGCAGGAATTTTATTAACAATAGCTTCTAAAACATCTTCAACATTTAGTCCAGTTTTGGCACTAATTAATGGTGCATCACTACAATCAATTCCGATTGTATTTTCGATTTCTTCTTTTACTCTATCTGCATCAGCACTTGGTAAATCAACTTTGTTAATAACAGGGATTATTTCTAAATTATTTTCAATAGCTAAATAAACATTTGCAAGTGTTTGAGCTTCAATACCTTGTGTTGCATCAACTACAAGTATAGCTCCTTCACAAGCTGCAAGACTTCTTGAAACTTCATAAGCAAAGTCAACATGACCTGGAGTATCAATTAAATGAAAAGTGTATTCTTGTCCATCTTTTGCTTTGTAATATAATTGAACAGAGTTCAATTTAATTGTAATTCCACGTTCTCTTTCAATATCCATTGAGTCTAGCAATTGTTCTTGCATTTCTCGTTTAGTTACAGTATTAGTTAACTCTAAAATACGGTCTGCCAATGTTGACTTCCCGTGATCAATATGAGCAATAATACTAAAATTTCTAATTTTTGATTTATCCATGTTATCTCTTTCTTACTATTTAATAGTTATCTCTATATTTTTCTATAAATTTTAAAATATCATCAATTACTACTTCATTTAATTCTTCTTCTAATAATTTATTTTTAAGGTTTTGGTAAATTTTAAAGTCTGTATCTAAACCTAACTTAGTAAATCTATAAAATAATTTTTGCGAATCTTTTCCCATTTTTGTATAGTTATCTAATCCACCACTTTGAATTAAGATTGGTAGGTCTTTTGTTATAAATTCATTGTTTGAATTTTTTGAAATGAATTTATTTCCAACAGCAATATCTTTAAAAGCTGAAAAACTTAGTTTTAAATTACATAAAGGATCATTATTATACTTTTGAACATATTTTAAATCACTTGATAATCACTGATTATCAAATTTCAATAATGGATTATGACTTTTATTAATTCTTTTCTCTCTAATGTTATTAAGGAATTTTGCATCATTTCTTACATTAAAAATTACTTGATTTAAATTCATGTACTTTAAAAATAAATTTGAAATAAAATAATTATAATCACGAGTATTCATTAAAATTAATCCAGCAATTTCTTCTGAATATTTAATTGAAAAAGTTCTTGCTAAATTACCACCTAGTCCTTGACCTAGCATAAAAATTGGTAAGTCTGGATGATATCTTTTAATTCAAGTATTAATATTTTTAACATCCTCAACTAATTTACTTCACCCTTGTTTTTTATCAAAGAAAATGTTTGAACCATCAGATTCGTCTCTACTTTCTCCAATGCTTCTTAAATCAGTACCAACAACTAAAATGTTATGTTCTCCCATTAATTTAGCAAAGTCATCATACATTCCCATATGTTCATCAAAGTTTGGCACTACTTGAATAACAGCAATTGGTTTTTCAGATGTTTTTCATTCAAAATTAATTAATTCTTTTCCATCAATCATTTGTAATTGAAATTTTCTCATCTTCTAAACCTCCTTAACATATTCTTCAAATGTTGCATTAGCTGCTAATTGGTCAGCTAAGTCATTGTAATAATCATTACTATGACCTTTAACTCAAATAAATTCTATTTCAACTTTAGTTCTGATTTGATCAACATATTTAATATATTCAATGCCTTCATCAGATTTTGCTTTTCATTCATGATTAGCTCATTTGGCAATACCTTCATAATCATGATATAAATATAACTTTGGAATGTTATTAGCATATGCAAATAACATAACTCTTTTAGCACCTTGCAATTCTCCACTTACATTTCACATTGATTTTAATTCATCATCACGATATCTTTTAGAAAAGTGAAACTCTTTATTTTTTCACATTACAACAGCACCATATGAATAAGTGTTGTTTGCTTTTATAAAACTACCATCACTATATGCAACAGCTACATTTTCATTAATTTCAGCATTAATTTTAACAGGTTTAGGTTTTGAAACAACACCAGTTATGAAAGCTTCAGCATCAGCTTTACTTGAAAAAGATTTATAAACTGCATTATTGAATCCTTCAACTTGAGCTTTACATTCATCTCAAGTAGTATAAACACCAATGTTTCTTCCCTTTTTAACAGCGTAATATTTCATATCTAAACCTCCTTTTTCTTTATTAAATTAATAAGCTCTAGCAAAGTAAACTTTTAAAGTTGTTTCCTTATTACAATTAAAACATTTTTCAGTTTTATTATCTTGTTCAAATGGAATACAACGTGAGTTAGTTGAAGTTTGTTTTTTAACATCCTCTTCACATGCAATTTCTCCACAGAACGGAACTAAAACAAATCCTTGATTTTGACCTAAAATATTTTTATATTCTTCGATTGAACTAGCTTTTGAAGTTCTATCTTCACGGTTTTTCAATGCTTTAGCATATAAATTAGCATCATAGTCCTTAATCATTTGATCAACAATTGTTTCAACTTCATTTAAATTAACTTGAATTTTTTCTCTTGTATCTCTTCTTGAAATAGTTACTTGATTATTTTCTAAGTCTCTTGGTCCTACTTCAATTCTTAAAGGAATACCTTTGATTTCAGCTTCACTAATTTTAAATCCAAATGATTTATCAGTTTTATCAATATCAACACGGTATTTGTTTTTTAATAAGTTTCTAATCTCTTCAGTTACTTTAATTACTTCATCAGTTTCTTTAATTTGAATTAACCTAACTTGAATTGGTGAAACCATTGAAGGAAGTACTAATCCATTATCATCAGAATGAGTCATAATGATAGCTCCTATTAATCTTGTTGAAACTCCTCAACTTGTTGAGTAAGCATGTTCAAGTTTTCCTTCTTTATTTTGAAATTTAATTTCATAAGGTTTTGAGAAGTTATCTGCAAAGTAATGAGAAGTTCCACATTGTAATGCTTGTCCATCATGCATTAATGATTCAATAGTATATGTTGAATCAGCTCCAGCAAATTTTTCTTTCTCTGTTTTTTTACCAGGAATAACTGGTAATAACAACGCATTTTGAGCAAACTCAGTATATGTGTCTAAGATTTTTAAAGTTAAATCAGAAGCTTCAGTTCTATCTGAGTGAACTGTATGTCCTTCTTGTCATAAGAATTCACTTGTTCTTAAAAATGGTCTAGTTGTTTTTTCTCAACGCATTACATTAGTTCATTGATTAAAAATTAAAGGTAAGTCACGGTATGATTTAACTTCATTTTTAAAGAAATTAGCCATTAATACTTCACTAGTAGGTCTAATAAATAATGGTTCAGCTAATGGTGTATCTCCAACTCTTGTAACAGTTGCAATTTCAGGAGAGAATCCTTCAATGTGATCTTTTTCTTTTTGAAATAATGATTGAGGAATTAATAATGGAAAGTAAACATTTTCTACTCCAAGCTCTTTAAATTTTGCATCTAAATATTTTTGCATTAATTCTCAAATTGCATATCCATAAGGTCTAAAAATAATTGTCCCCTTAACTGGTCCATAACTAGCTAATTTAGCATTTAATACCGTATCTGTATATCATTGTGAGAAATCCACATCTCTTGGTGTTATTTTATCTAATTGTTTCATTTTCTACTCTCCTACTTTTACTAAGCCATCATGACTTAAATATAATTTTATTTCTAATCCTAATTCTTTAATAATGTTATTAGCATAATTATAATATTGTTCATCTCTTATTAGAATTCATTTGATTGTATCAAAGTGTATTGTTTCAATAATATTAATCATTCCAAATGATCTATCAAAGATTCAATCCTTTGTTGTGGTTTTTGCTAATTTTTCTGGGTCTATTCCAATAACACAAAACTTGCTAGTGTCAATTGCTGCATCACGTGATCATTTTCAAAAATGAGCTCTTGATGAAATATCAAAGTCTAAGTTACTTGAGTCTTGTTTTTGATGATAACCTCATACATGATAATTTTCATCTTTATTTAAATCTATTTCTTGGGTTGGTTGTATTCCATTTTTTAAAATATATCCGATGTTTCTAACGTCAGTATAAAATAAAAAACTTTTGATTCCTCTTTTTTTAATTAAGTCTAAAACTATTTCTTTTTCAGAACCAGCATTAACGAATAATGACTTAAAAAAGTTATCTAATTCATTTTCATTTAAAATATCGTCTTTGTCAGCTCTTCAAAAAAATAATTTATCCTTAAATGATTTTTTATTTCATTTCACTATACCACCCCAGACTATATAATATTATATAATTTTTTAACAATTTTTGATATAAAAAAGCCACCTATTAAGGTAGCTTCATTATTTTTACTGGCGGGTTAAAAGAGACTCGAACTCTTGCGCCGGAAACCGACCTAACACCTTAGCAGGGTGTCCTCTTCACCAACTTGAGTATTAACCCATTAATACACTTAATTATTATAACAATTAAGTGCAACATATTCAAAAAATTATTTATGATATTTTTCATTATTCATTATTTTAAAGGCACGATATATTTGTTCTGCCAATATAACTCTAAATAACTGGTGGGGTAATGTAATGTTTCCAAAAGAAACTTTTTTAAAATTTTGTGCTAAAAATTTATCACTATAACCATCACTTGGCCCTATAATAAATGCAATTTTTGCTTGTTTTAAATTCTTATTGTTTTCAATGATTGATGTAAATTCTTCTGTTGAATAATTTTTGGAACTAACGTCCATACAAATTATTTCATGATCAGAAAATGCTTTTAATTTTTCTAATAATAAATCAGAATTAATATTTTTATTCACAATATCTTCTTTTTGATATTCTTCTTTAAGTTCAATAACTTGTAAATTAGCATATTTGGAAATTCTGTTTGCGTATTCATTAAATGAATCAATAAAGAATTTTTTATCTAATTTACCAAAACAAATTATTTTAATATTCATTAGACGATTTGATTAAAAACCAAATCCTCCTTTACCCATTCCAGGCATTCCTGGCATACGTCCACTTTTCATCATTTTAGCCATTTCAAGAACTTGTTTTTTACCTTTTTCAAATGAGTTAATTAATTCATTTAATTCCTTTTCAGTACGCCCTGATCCACTAATAATTCTATTTTTTCTAGTCAATGATTTTAATAATTTAGGTTCTCTTCTTTCTTTTAATGTCATTGAATCCATTAAAATTGAAAATACAACTAATTTTCTTTGTGCATCAGTTATTTGATTTTCTGAAATTTTAGCACCAGGCATCATTTTCATGATTCCACCAATGTTCCCCATTTTTGATACTTGAACTAATTGATTTCTTAAATCTTCCAAATCAAATTGACCCATAAACATACGTTTCATGGTTTTTTGCATTGAACGTTCATCAATATTATCAACAACTTTTTCAAAAAGAGTTTCAATATCACCCATTCCAAGAATTCTATCAGCCATTCTTTTTGGATAGAATGGAGCAAGTGCAGAAACACCCTCTCCTTCACCAATAAATTTAATTGGTAATTTAGTCATGTATCTAATTGATAATGTAGCTCCCCCACGAGCATCTCCATCTAATTTAGTTACAATAACCCCTGTTAATTTTAATTGATTGTTAAATTCATTAGTTACATTAATAATTTCTTGACCAATCATTCCATCAACAACTAATAAAGTTTCATTTGGTGATGTTAGTTTTCTTAAGTCATTTAATTCATTCATTAATTCTTTATCAATTTGTAAACGTCCAGCAGTATCTAAAATAACAACATCATGCCCATTTTTTTCAGCAAATTCTAATGCTTGTTTTGCTGTTTTCAATGGTGATTGTTTTCCTTGTTCAAAAACTGGGATATTATTTTTATTACCTAATTCAACTAATTGATCAATAGCCCCTGGTCTGTAGATATCTAACCCTACTAATAAAGGTTTCTTAGTTTCTTTTTTAGCTAAGAAATGTGCTAATTTAGATGATGAAGTAGTTTTCCCTGAACCTTGTAAACCAACCATCATAATAACAGAAGGCTTTTTAGAAAGGTTTAAAGGTGCTTTTTCAGTTCCTAAAATATTAATTAATTCTTCATGAACTATTTTCAACATTTGTTGGTGTGATGTAACACCTTCTTGAATATATTCACCTACTGTTTTTTCTTTTATTTTACTAATTAATTCTTTTACAACTTCAACGTTAACGTCAGCTTCTAATAAAGCTAATCGTATTTCACGAAGTGTTTCTTGAATATTTTCTTCAGTCAATGTAGATTTTTTGATATTTTTCTCCATTGATTTTTTCATTCGTTTAGTTAAAAAATCTCCAAATGCCATATGCATACCTCCAGTTTTAATCTTTATTTATTATACCAAACTTAATATTCAAAATAAAAATGCCTAATGGCATTTTTTGAATTATTATTGAATTAGTATAATAATGTTTTTGGTGTTCTTGGGAATGGAATAACATCTCTAATATTTGAAGCACCTGTAATGTACATAATTAATCTTTCAAATCCTAAACCAAATCCAGCTGATTTGTAAAATCCATATTTTCTTAATCCAATATATCAGTCTAATTCTTCAGGATTAATGCCATAGAATTCACATCTTTCAAGAATTTTATCTAAGTTGGCTTCACGTTCACTTCCACCACATAATTCACCAATTCCAGGAACTAGTAAATCTACAGCAGCAACTGTTTTACCATCATCATTTTGTTTCATATAGAATGATTTTATATCTTTTGGATAGTTAATAACAAATGTTGGACACTTATTTACTTCTTCACAAATAAATCTTTCATGTTCTGTACCTAAGTCTAGTCCAAATTGAATGTTGTTTTCTTCAAATTTGTGACCATTTTCAATAGCTTTATGTAAAGTTTCTAAAACTTCTTCATATGTATTAACTTTGAATTCAGCATTTACTATACCAGTTATTTTATCAATTAATCCTGGTTCTAATTGTTCTTGTAAGAATTCTAATTCAGTCATGTTTTTTTCTAAAACATAGCCAACAACACTTTTTAACATATCTTGCATTAATTGAATATTGTCATTAATATCAGCAAATGCCACTTCTGGTTCAATCATTCAGAATTCTGAAGCATGTTTTGTTGTATGTGAGTTTTCAGCTCTAAAAGTAGGACCAAATGTATAAATGTTTTTAAATGCTTGAGCAAATGATTCACCGTTTAATTGCCCTGAAACAGTTAAACTAGCTTTCTTACCAAAGAAATCATTTGCATAATCCTTATCTTCATTAACAGTTACAACAAATTGTTCTCCTGCACCTTCAGCATCATTTGATGTAATGATTGGTGTAGTTACATAAACATAATTATTTTCTTGAAAGAATTTGTGAATTGCAAAAGCAGCTGTTGAACGAATTCTAAAAATTGCTTGGAAAGTTTTTGTTCTTGCTCTTAAATGCGAAATTTCTCTTAAAAATTCAGGAGAATGTTCTTTTTTTTGTAGCGGGTAATCTTCAACCGCTTGATCTAATAAAACAACTGATGTCGCATTAATTTCAAATGGTTGTGGTCTTGTTGGAGTTGGAATTAGAATACCTTCAATTTCAACAATTGAACTAACTCTAGCTTTAGTACCATCTTCAAAACCAATTGTTTCTGGTTTGTAAACAACTTGTAAGTCATTTAAAACTGTTCCGTCATTTAAAACCATAAAGCTAACTGCTTTACCTTGTCGATTTGATCTAACTCTACCAATAATTGTTACTTTTTGTTCTTTTAAAGTTTCATGGTTATCATATAAAAATTTAATGTCCATATTATTCTCCTTTTAATACATATTTTTCTATAAATTTACCAACACCACCGTTTAGGTTAGTATCAGTTTCATATTTAGCTATTTTTTTAATTGCAGGTACTGAATTACCCATTGCAACTGAATTTGGAATAACTTCAAACATGCTAATGTCATTCATGTTATCTCCGAAAATTAAAATTTCATCTAATTTAACATTTAATAGCTCCGCTAATTTTAATACACCATTACCTTTACTTGCGTTTACATTTATAAACTCGTAAATTGGTGTTGACTCTACATTACTTCTCATTTTATTCAAGACTGTGGATTTATTAGTTGTTTCAAATCATTCAAGCATAGCAGCTTCTTCTTGTTCCTCAACAAATATCATAAATTGAATTACATCTTGATAATTTTCAAATGTTTCAACATCAACTGCTTCTATATCATATTTATCAACTCAGTTTCTTTCCTTTAAAGACTTAACATTAATATCAAGTTTATTTCAATAAGCATGAGCTGGTATTTTTGTATATGCTAATGTAGGAATGTTTAATTCAAACATTTTTTGCATAAATTCTTTAACTAACTCAATATCAATTGTTTCACAATAAGTTGGTTCAAATGATGATACTCTTGAAATAACAGAACCATTTGAAAAAATTGAAATATTTGAATGCTTATCTACATCAAACATTTTAGCTCTAACTGATCCACTTGATCAACCTTGCCCTGTAACTACCGCTACATGAACACCTTGCTCAGAAACTTTTTTTAACATTTCTAAATCGAATTGATTTGAAATTTTTCCATGTTCTAAAATAGTTCCATCTAAATCTGTTGCAATTAATTTAATATTAGTTAATTTCATTTATTTACTTTCCCTTTTTCTTATTTTTTGTTGAATTTACATAGAAGGTATTAACTTCATATTTTTCTAAGAAATTATTATCAATAATTTCTGAGCTAATACCTAAACTTTTTAACGCTCTTTCTGTTGCTTCATCGTCTTTCATTATTTTGTTTTCAAACATTAATCAACGATACACTGTTTGGTAATAATGATGCTTTAATGATAAACAATGAGAAGAGTAATCATATATTAAAATTTCATCGTCTCTGGAATGAACTGATCTTTTAACAAATAGTCTCATTGAATCATCAAATGGAGTTACATTATCATTTCTACAATGCATTAAAAACATTGGAAAAATCATTTTCAAGTCTGATTCATAGTATTTAAAAACATCTAAATCATTTCAATCCAAATCAGTATCCTGAATTTGATTTTTAATAATTTTATTAATAGATTTACCAACTTTTTTATAACTTACAAGATTTTTCAATCAAACATTTCTTGTATGAACTAAAAGCGTTTTAATACTTCCGTAGTAAGAATCTGAAATTGCTCATTTAATATTATATTTAGAAAATTCTTCATTGTATTTTACAATACCATATTGCATTGTAAATCCACCCATACTCATACCAATTAAGCCTATTGTTTCTGGTTTGTGGTTTTCATATAATCATTTCATAGCAGCTCTAAAGTCCTTAACTTCACTAGCTCCCATAGTAACAAAGTCAGTATTTTCTGAATCACCATGGTTTCTAAAATCAAATACCAAAATGTTATAACCTAATTCAATGAATGGTCTAGCTTCAAATAAAGCTCAATATTTATGTCCAGCAAATCAATGTAATGAAACAACTCATTTTTTAGAATTTGGATCAGTAATGTACTTCATTCCTGAAATAATCACACCGTCTTCAGTTTCAAAATTAAAAGGGATTAAATTATCTGTAGCTTTTAATTGTAATTGAGGAGTTTTATAGAATTTACGCATAATTTTATTCATACGTCTTAATTCAGGATAATAATATTTGTTTTTATTTGTTTGACCCATTGTTGTTTCTAAAAGTTTATAAAAAAGTTTAAATCGCAAATTAACTCTTTTAAATATTTTAGTACCTAATTTTGATCTATACTTTTTATGCTTTTTTATACTTACCTTGGACATACATTAATCTCCTTATTTTTTTTCACTATTTAAGTAATGGTAAATTAATAAATCATTAAAGTAATGGAAAGGTAATGATTTTGAAATTAAAACATTATCATCATTAATTTCAACACCATCAACAATTAATGTATGAACTAAACTTGCATTTAATTCAACATCTTTTGAAGGCACCTTACCAGAAATAAAGATTGATTTACCTTTTTGTTTTTTAATTGCTTCAATAACTTTTGCTAAGTGAGTTGATGTTCCATATTTTGTTACAAAAATGTATAAATCATTTGTTTGAGTATTTTTGATTCTATTGTTAATTGAATCTCAGTCAGAGTCTAATAAAGTTACGTTTAAACCTTGATTATAGAAAAAGTTTGAAAGATCCATTGCTGGTCCTCTTAATACTGCTTCTCAGTAACAAACAATAATTCTTGGAGAAGAATCAATTAAATTAATTGTTTTAACTAAATTAGCTTTCTTAATTAAAGTATAGTTTTGCTTAATTAAATTAATGTATCCATTAGCTACATTTTCATCATTTTTTGCAATATTTAATTCTGCATGTTCAACATCGTTTGCTAAACAAATCATGAAGTCTCTATATCCATCAATATTCATTTTTTTCAATAAGTTATAAATTGCACTAAACCCTGTTTTTGCACGTCTTGCTAATTCATCAATCTTAATGTTTTCTTCTACTATTTGTTTTGAATTGGTTTTAATGTAATCAACAATAATTAATTCACGTGTAGTTAAATTATTTTCCTCAATTGTTGATAATTTTGCTAAAAAAGATCTCATATTTCCTCCGTTTTTTATAAATTTTGCATTTGTTTAATTATTTATTATATTTTATCATTTTTTGGAAATTAATTACTAATTTTCAATTTTTCATATGCCAATTTTGCTATCATTGCTGCATTATCTGTACAATATTCCATCTTTGGAACAAATGTGTTTGATATATTATATTTTTTTCCTAATGACATTATTATGTTTCTAATTTCACTATTAGCACTAACACCACCAGCTACTGTTAATGTTTTTGGCTTAAATTGAATAATTGCTTTTTCTAGTTTTTTCTCAACTATTTTTGTTGCTGCATATTGAAAACTAGCAGCAATATCTGCGACTGGTATTTCTTCACCTTTTTGAGTTAAATTATGAATAATATTAATAACTGCTGTTTTTAAGCCTGAATATGAAAAGTCATAACTATCATCATTTTTAGATATAGGAAATATAAAAGCTTCTTTATTTCCTTTTTGAGCCAATTTGTCAATTTTTGGTCCACCAGGATAGCCTAATCCCATTACTCTAGCTACCTTGTCATAACATTCACCAATAGCATCATCAAGAGTTGCACCTATCACCTCAAATTCATTAGGTGAGTTAACGATTTCAATTTGCGTATGTCCTCCACTAACAACCATAGCTAGTACTGGATAAACAAACTCATTTTCAATTGAAGCTCCATAAATATGTCCTTCAATATGATGTAATGGCATTAATGGTTTATCAATATAACTAGCGATAGTTTCAGCAACTAATTTACCTATGATTAAAGAACCTATTAAACCAGGTTTTTCAGTATATGCAACATGATCAATTTCTTCAATTTTTGTATTTGAAGATTCAAGTGCAGATTTGATTACTCAAGATATATTTTCCAAATGTAATCTTGCAGCTAATTCAGGTACAACACCACCAAAATTAACATGTTGTTCAATTTGAGAAGAAATAATATTAGTTAATATTGTTCCATCTTTAATAACTGAAATTGAAAATTCATCACAACTTGATTCAATAGCTAATATTTTCATTGTTTTCTCCTTATAACGATTTAATAAATTCTTCATACATTTTTGAAATGTTATAACCAAATTTTTGTGCATCTTGTGTATGTAAATAGTCAATTTTAAAGATATTTCCGTTTTTGAAAATCATAGTTAGATCTGCAATATCACCAAGTACACCTAATTTTACATCTTCTATTTGTTCTAAGCCATATTGTTTAATTTGACTTGCTGTTTGAATAAACTTGCTTATTGTAAATAGTCTTTTGTTTGTTAGTAAAACCATATGTGCAAAAGCATTTATTTCTCCCACAATAATATCTATAACGAATTCATCAGATAAAAAATATTTTTCAACTTCATGAAATTCTTTTTTATTTATTAATTCATATTTATCAAAATTGTAAATTCCTAATTTACTTAAGTATTCTTTGTTGTCCATAAATAGATTATAACAAATAAAAAAACCACATTATATGTGGTCTATTCATTATCAATTATTATTTGATTTGCATCTTCAACAATTTGCATTGCTTCATCTAAGTTGTTAATGATTGCTCCAGCAGCCATTTTGTGACCACCTCCACCTCATTTAACAGCTAATTCATTAACAGCAATACCATTTGAACGGAATTCAACTCTTCATTTTCCGTCCTCTCTGATTGAGAAAGTAATTCAAATGTCAATTCCTTCAATATCTTTTAATAAGTTTGAAAATTTACCATTTTCATCATAACTTAAATTATATTTTTTCATTAACTCATCAGTTAAGATAACATATCCAACTTTATGATCAGTTACTTTAGCTGATGCTATTAACTCTGATTGTAAAGCTAAAACCGGGAATGAACGTTTGTACATTGTTTTATACATTTCAAAAACATCAAAACCAGTTTCAATTAATCTAGCACATACTTCAAAAGTTCTCGGTGTTATTCCCCCAAATAAAAATCTTCCACTATCAGTACAAATACCATGATAAATTACTCTAGCTGCAACTGGTGTTATTTCTCAGTTATTATTAACAGCTAAATCTCCAACCATTTCACTTGCACTTGTATAATTTACATCAACTCATGATAGATCTCCATATGGTGTTGCATCTGGGTGGTGATCAATTTTTAGTAAAAATGCACCCTTATCATAATTTTGATTATCAATTCTTTCAACATTACCACAATCAGTAACAATTACTAATGCGTCCTTAAATATTGCTTCGTCTGTAAAAACATCAGGTGTTCCAGCATGTTTTAAATATCCAATTTCTTCACCAAATGCATAAACTTCCTTATTTGGGTAATTTGTTTTAATTAATTCTTTTAATCCTAATTGTGAACCATAAGCATCTCCATCTGGAACAATATGTCTTAAAATAATTATCTTGTCATATTTTTCAATAACTTCTTTTATTTGTTTATAAATTGTCATAAATCTCCTTTTATATTATTAATATTTTACCAACTATTTGATAGAACATTTTATTTTACAACAAAAAAAGCAATCCCTTACGGAATTACTAATTTTTATTAATATTAAAGAGCTAATTATTTAGCTGCTTTTGTAGATTTTGTAGATTTTTTTGTTTTTGCAATTTTTAATGCATCTGCTTCAACTGCTTTACGTAATTCTCTAGCCATGTTTGGTGAAATTAAGTTGTTGATTAAGAAACTTGAAATTGATAAGTAAATTCAGAATCCAACTAAAGTAACTCCATTAATTGCTGAGAAAATGCTTTGTAAGCTATGTCCATCTGGTCCATATAAAGCCATAAAGTTTGAAACAGTAGCGATAGTTCATGCGATCATTGGTAAAATGATTCCATCAACTAATAATTTTTTAGATAATGTTTTGTGTTGTTTAAAGCTATCTACTAATGTAGCAATTACATAGAATATTAAACTTGTTGATAATACTAAGTAAGCTACTGCTGAGAATCAAACTCAAATTTGAGATGATGATCCTGGAGCAACGATGTTAACTTTTGATACACCAACAATTCCTGCTGAAATTGTAATGAAAGTTAATACGTATAATGAGTAGAAAATAATAGCTGGTTTAACTAAAATATTTTTGATGTTTTTGTATTGTTCATTTCTGAAGATCATTAATGAATGAGCAATAATAGTTAAAATTACTCAAGAAACGAAGAATGTAGCTGCTACAGCTAATGTTCTTACATCACCTGTTAAATTAGAAACTAATCCATTAATTAATCCACCAACAAATGCTGAAATAATAACTGCTGGTATAAACATTGCAACTAAGAAGAAGTTGAATTTGAAGATTTCTAGACTATAAATTTTTCATCCTAAATTGTTATCGGCTTTATCTTGTAATGCTTTGTGATAAGCAATTGAGTATTTTGAACCTGTTGCACAGTATTCATATCCACGTTTTAAGTCGAAGAATAATTCATCTCCACGACCATTGATTGAACGTCTTCTTTCTTTTTCATACATTTCTTTGATTGATTCTGTAACAACTTTTGCTGCTTCAGCAAAAACTGTTAAGTCTCCTTCTTTGATAAGTACTGAACAAATTTCATCCATCATAATGTTTAAGAATTCTGGTTTGAAGGCCAATCCTGAATATGCTGCATAATCAGCTTTAACTGCATCAAAGTTTCCTTCTGCTAATTTAACTTGTAATCCTTCAGTAAATGAAATTGTTTTTTGGTAGTTGTATAAAACGTTTGACTGACGGTTTTTCATGTATGATTTCATTCCAATAACTGTTCCAAATAATAATTGTTTTGTTAATGGTACGAACATTGCAAATACTCCCCCAACTAAAATCATTTTGAATGGATCCAATAATGTTTTTAGTAATGAGTTAGCCGCCATAAATCCGTTTAATGTATAATTCCCACCGTTTGCGTTAGCAGCATTAATAAGAATTTTAACAAATTCTACATTTGTAGCTCCCCCAAGTGTAAATGCACTTGAAGTTAAGAATGCATCTTTTGTGCCTGGCCCTACTGGAACCATAACTAAAAGATCTTTAGCTTGTAATGTTGATCCTGCTGCTTTTAACATATCGTCAATAGCAGTTGAGCCTGTAATTCCTGCTACAGCTAACAATTCATCTAAAGTTTTGTTTCAGTTTGTACCTGATCCTAATTGAACTGCACCAATGTTGTAAATAGCAACTGAATCAATTCAAGCTGAGTAACCAAAGTAAATAACTGCAACAACTAGTAATAAAATAACTAATCTAACTGTTTTTCTCATTTTCTCTATTCCTTTCTTTTAACCAAAATATTATAACAAAAAAATCAGTGTCAATACTGATTTTTTGTTTTTTTGCACCCTTATTTAATTACAATGTTAACAATTCTATCAACAACAGCAATCTCATTAATAATTTCTTTATCCTTAATATAGCTAATAATATTCTCGTGTTTCTTAGCTAATTCTAATAATTTATCTTTAATAGTTCCTTTTTCTACTTCAATAGTAGCTCTTAATTTACCATTAATTTGTAAAGCAATAACAACTGTGTTTGAAACTAATTTACTTGGATCAAAGACTGGTCAAGCTTGTTTTGTAATTGAAGGAGCATGTCCTAGTTTTTCTCATAATTCTTCTCCAATGAATGGAGCATAAATACTTAGCATTTTTACAAACCCTTCAATGTAAGGACGATATACTGGTCCTTCATGTTTATAAACTGCATTAACAAATATCATTAATTGTGATATTGCTGTATTAAATTTTAATGATTCAATCATTTCACTTACATTTTTAACTACATCATTATAAACAAAGTCTAATTTAGTATCATTTACATCAGTTAGTTCAGTAGAAACAACCATTCTATAAGCTCTATGAATTCATTTTAAAGCAGAATCTAAACCATCTTCACTTCATGGTAAAGAAGCATCTAATGGCCCCATGAACATTTCATATAATCTTAAACTATCAGCACCATGTGTTGAAACAATATCATCAGGATTAATTACATTTCCTCATGACTTAGACATTTTTCTACCATCTGGTCCTAAAATCATTCCTTGATTGAATAATTGTTTAAATGGTTCTTTAACTGAAGTAATTCCTAGATCATATAATACATAGTTTCAAAATCTTGCATATAGCAAATGACCAACTGCATGTTCTTGTCCACCAACATATAAATCAACTGGCATTCATTTTTCAAAACGTTTTTTAGCTTCTGCACTATCAATGTCAATAAATTCATTTTCTCCATCAGCTAAGATATAAGCTAAGTAATATCAACTTGATCCTGCAGATTGAGGCATTGTATTTGTTTCTCTTCTGTATTTAACACCATTAATTTCTACATTAACTCATTCTTCAACATTAGCTAATGGTGATTCTCCAGTACCACTTGGTTTAATGTTTGTAATTCTTGGTAGTTCTACTGGTAAATCTTCAATTAAAGTAATTTCTTGGTTTGGTTCATATAAGACTGGGAATGGTTCACCATAAAATCTTTGACGTGAGAATAATCAGTCTCTTAGTTTATAGTTTGTTTGTTCTCTTCCTCAACCTTGTTCAACAGCAATTTTTGTCATAGTTTCAATAGCTTGTTTTTTATCCATTCCATTTAGAATGTCTGAGTTGATAATTTTACCTTCTCCAACAAAAGCTTTTTCATCAGTTTTGCTTTCAATGACAAATTTTTTCTCTAAGTTAAATTTAGTTGCAAACTCTCAATCTCTTTTATCATGAGCAGGCACAGCCATAACAGCACCAGTTCCATAGTTGGCTAATACATAATCACTTACTCATACTTGAACTAACTCACCAGTGTGAGGATTAATTGCATAACTTCCAGTGAATACTCCAGTTTTTGGTTTTGATTCATCTTTACGATCAATCTCTGATTTGTTTTTTGCTAGTTCAATATAAGTTTGAACTTCACTTAATTGTTCAGCAGTTGTAATATTTAATACTTGTTCATGTTCTGGAGCTAAAACAATATAACTAACTCCATAAATAGTATCTATTCTGGTAGTGAAGACAGGAACTTTAATATCATTAACTAAAAAGTCTAATTCAACACCAGTTGATTTACCAATTCAATTTCTTTGTAAATCTTTAATTGAACTATTTCATTCTAGTTCATCTAATCCTTCTAATAAACGATCAGCATATTCTGTAATTTTTAAAACTCATTGACGCATTTTACGTTTAGTTACTGGATGTTCTCCACGTTCACTAACCATTAATCCATCTTTTTCAATAATTTCATCATTAGCTAGAACAGTTCCTAATTCTTGACATCAGTTAACTTCAACATCACGATTTTCTGCTAAACCTTTTTTATACAGTTGATTAAATATTCATTGAGTTATTTTGTAGTAGTTTGGGTTAGCTGTTGAAATTTCTTTATCAAAGTCATAACTAAATCCCATCATTTTTAATTGGCGTTTAAATGTTTTAATATTTTCTAAAGTGAAATCAATTGGATCATTACCTGTTTTTAATGCATATTGTTCTGCTGGTAATCCAAAGGCATCTCAACCCATTGGATGTAAAACATCATATCCATTCATTCTTTTATAACGAGAAAAAACATCAGTTGCAGTATATCCTTTAACGTGACCAACATGAATACCTGCTCCACTTGGGTATGGGAACATATCTAATACATATGATTTTTTATCTGATGTATTAGTTGTTTTGTTTGTATTATTTTCTTCTCAATATTTTTTTCATTTCTTTTCGATCGCTTTATGTGAAAATTCCATTTTAAACTCCTTATAAATATAAACTATTATTAATTTTACTATTTTTTAAAAAATAAAAAAAGTAATAATCAAATGATTATTACTTGTGATATCTAATGGTCGGAATAATTGGACTTGAACCAACGACCTCTCCGTTATCAGCGGAGTGCTCTAACCAGCTGAGCTATATTCCGAAAACAAAAATATTGTATTATTTTTACAATATTAAGTCAATAGAAAAGTGAATAAAAAAATAAAAAAAGACAGCACTGACTGTCTTTTCATATATTTTGCTGAAAATATATAATTAACGTTTTGAGTATTGAGGTGCTCTACGTGCTCCACGAAGACCGTATTTTTTACGTTCTTTAATACGTGCATCACGTGTTAGTAACCCAACAGCTCTTAACCCTTTACGGTAATCTTCACTAGCAACTAATAATGCTCTAGCAATTCCTAAACGAGTTGCTCCAGCTTGACCAGTAAATCCTCCACCTTTAACTGTAACAGTGATATCAAAATCTTTTTCTGTTCCAGTTGCTACAAGTGGTTGTTCTAAGTCTTGAACTAATGTTGGATATGGGAAGAATTCTAATGCAGGAACACCATTAACAATGATGTTTCCTTTTCCAGGAGTTAAGATAACTTGAGCTACAGAAGTTTTTCTTCTTCCAGTTCCTCTATAAATAACTTTTTCTGCCATTATTTGTTATCTCCTTTTTTTACGAATGTTAAAACTTCTGGTTTTTGAGCTGCGTAAGGGTGGTTTTCACCAACAAATACGTGTAATGCTCTAAATTGATTTCTTCCTTGTACATTTTTTGGTAACATCAAACGAATTGAACGTTCTAAAATTTTAGTTGCATCTAATTCTCTTTGAACTGCTACAGTTCTTCTTCTTAGTCCACCTGGGTGCATTGAGTGGTGGTAGTATGTTTTATCTGATTCTTTTTTACCAGTAAATAATACTTTCTCAGCGTTAATGATGATAACGTGATCACCATTGTTCATGTGAGGTGTGAAGTCAACTTTATGTTTACCTCTTAAGATTCTAGCTACTTCTGTAGATAATCTCCCCACATTTTGTCCTGCTGCATCAACAATATATCAATTTTTTTTGATATCTTTTGCAGCAATTAATGTTGTTTGTTTCATGTGCTTTTTCTCCTCTTATTTGACTTGTCCGGGGTCTTATAAATGTAGTAAGCAAAAATATTATAATACATTTGTTTGTAAATTTAAATTCCTAAATGAAATTTTTTATATATAAAGGTAAAATTTCTTCAATTTCATCAACTAATCTAAATTTTTTTTCTAATAAGTTAAATGTTTGAATATAATCTAAAGATTCATTATCTTTTTTAATTATAAAGTCATTATAAGTTTTTTTAATATCATCTAATTCAGATAAGTTAACAACTGTTTCTTCTATTAAAGACTTTTGATTTTCATATACTCCAATATAATATTTATTTCCTCTAGCATCTAATATTGAAATAGCTTGATCATTTGCTGCTTGAAATGCTAATGAATTCATTAAATACACTTTGATTTCATTATTTAAAGTTTTTAAAGTTTTAACAATTGTTAAGCCAACCCTAACACCAGTATAACTACCAGGACCATTAGTTAAATAAAATTCTTGAATATCATTAATTTTTAAATTATTTTTGCTTAATAACTTAGTGATAGTAGATAATGCTATATCACTAACCTTTTTAGTGTCAGGCAATATTAGACTGTCGATTATCTGATCATCTTTTTTTAGTATTAAAACTAATTTTCAATTACATGTATCTATAAACAATTTCATCTTAATAATTTCTTTCTATTTTAATTTCTCTGGTGTTTTCATCAATTACCAATATTTCAATTTTTATATTTTTAAATTCATCAAAGTCATAATTTAAATTTGTTCATCATTCAATAATGTTAATATTGTTATCAAATTCTTCTAAAAACATTTCAATATTTGATTGTTTGTCTAATCGATATGCATCCATATGATTTATGACGAAATTATTAGTAGTTTCATATTGATTCAAAATATTAAAAGTTGGGGATGTTACATTTTCTTCAACTCCCAATGATTTAATTAATTGCTTTGTTAAAGTTGTTTTACCTGCACCAAGATCACCTGTTAATAATAAATAAACTTCACCATTAACGCTTTTTAGTTCATCAGCGATTTTAATGGCTAATTCTTTAGTTTCATTAATGTTTTTAATAATCATTAAAATCACCTCTTTCATTATTAAATTATATAAAAAAATACCTATTAAAGGTATTTATAATCATTCTTTAAATTTTTTGATGTATAGTTTTTTAACTAATTGAGCTAGAAGGATGTAAGTTCCAACAAATCCCAATGCTACAAATATAAATGATCAGTGTGGTGTTGACATTTGAACCAATTGATTAATTGGTGTAAATGGAATCAATATAGCAGCTAAACAAATTACAATAGTTGCTATCAACATTGACATTGAACATTTAGATTGTATAAACGGTGTTTTTTCAGTTCTGTATACTTGCATTACAGCTGTTTGAGTCATTAATCCAACAACGAATCAAGAAGCATGGAATTGCATTCTTGTATGTTCAGTTTCTGCGCCTCCTTGGAATGCTACTAAATGGTATCCAAATATTAAAACTAAGAATGTTGATATATCAAATATAGAACTTATAGGTCCATTTATAACTGCGAACCATATTATATTTTTTGTTGTAAACGGTCTTGGTTTTTGTAAAAACTCTTCATCAACATTATCAAAAACTAGAGCAAACATTACAAAGTCATATAATAAATTTTGCAACAGCAAGTGAAGTGCTAACATTGGCTGTTCTTCAGTCAAGAATAGTGCAACAATAACAGAAATAACATTACCAAAGTTTGATGCAACTGTTACTTTAATGTATTTAAGCATATTAGCTAAACTTTTACGCCCTTCAATAACAGCATTTTCAATAGCCATTAATGATTCACTTGTTAAGATCATATCAGCTGCATCTTGAGCAATATTTGATGCTTCACTAAATGAAATAGCTACATCAGATTCTCTAAGAACTGGAGCATCATTAATTCCATCTCCCATGAAACCAACTACATGCCCTTGCGCTTGTAAAGCTGCAATAATTGTTGATTTATGAATTGGTGATAATTTTACGAATACATTAGCTTCAACAACAGCTTTGTGTAATTGTCTATCATCCATAGCTTCAATTTCTGCACCAGAAAATAATTTAGTTATTTCAAAGTCAACATTTTTACAGATTGCTCTTGTAATAATTTCATTATCACCAGTAAGAACCTTTGTTGAAATTCCTTTTGATGCTAAATTTTTAATTAATTTTTTTGAGGTTTTTTTAGGTTTATCAAAGAAAGTACCAAATCCATAAAAAATTAGTTCTTCTTCAACGTCTTCGTCATGTAAAACATTATGAGCTATACCGATCACTCGATAACCTTCAATATTTAATTCATGAGTTTTTTTCAAAATCATTTTCTTTAACTTAGCATCTAATTTTTCTATTTTTCCATTAATAGAAATTCTATTACATACTTTTAAAACTTCTTCTACAGCACCCTTTGTAAAGATTTCTTTATCTTTTTTACTAGTTAAAATCACAGATAAAATCTTTCTTTCAAAGTCAAAAGGTATTTCTCATTCTTTGGTATAGTCATCTACATCAGGTTTCTTAATTTTTGATGATAAAACAGCACTATCAATAGGATTTTGAAATCCTGATTGGAAATAACTATTTAAATATAAAACATTTTCTAAAAATTCTGATTTTTCACCATTAACTCCGGTTACTTTATTTAAACTAATTTCACCACTTGTAATAGTTCCTGTTTTATCTGTACATAAAATATCAATAGCACCTATGTTTTGTACTGAATTTAAATTCTTAACAATCATTTCACCATTTTTTTCAATTTGTTTGTATCCTCTTGTTAAGTTTGAAGTTACAATAATTGGTAGCATTTCTGGTGTTATACCTACAGCAATAGCAATAGTAAACATTGCACCTTTAACTCAATCTCCTTGTTGTAAACCTGAGATTAATAAAACAACAGGAATTACAGCAACCATAAAGGCAATTAAGTATAATGTGATTCTTTTAATTCCCTTTTCAAATGAAGAGCTTTTTCTTTTTTCTTTAACTTTGTTATCAATTAATGAGAAATAGGTATTTTGTCCAGTTGCAACAACAATTGCCAATCCACTTCCAGACATTACTTCTGTTCCCATGTAACCTATATTTTCATAACTTAAGTGAGATTCAAATTCTTTATCATGTAAATCTTTTTTTTGTACTGGGAAACTTTCACCAGTTAAAGATGATTGGTTAACATATAAATTATTTGATCAAATAATTCTAACGTCAGCTGGAATAATATCTCCGTTTACTAAATAGATAACATCTCCTGGAACTAACTCATCATTTTCAATAACTTCGGCTTCTTTAATCATTCTAATTGAATTAGCGTTATCTACTGATTTATAGTTGTATGAAATATTTCTTATAACTTTTGATGTTTTTTTATTCTCAGTTATCATTCTTTTAATAACTAAATGAGATCTAATTTCTTGAATGAATGCCATTGTTCCACTAGCTAAAATCATAATTAGCACAATAATAGCAGCTACAAGTGAAAATGTATTTGGATCACTAACATATTCATAAAAGTTAAATGCATCAATCACCATTAAAATAACATTAAATGGTGAAAAAAATGATTTAGCAAATACAAGGAAGACATTAAATCTTGCTGGTTTTAATTCTTTCCCACCGAATTTTTCTCTATTTATTTCAACTTGTTCGTCGTTTAAACCAAAACTATTTATTTCAAATTGTTTTAGTAATTTATTATTATCAGAGTCTACGTAATTGATTAATTCAATTTTTGTATTATTGTTTAATTTCTTTAGTCTTTTCATAAATTTTCCTTTTCTATGAATGCCTAAATACTAAAATTTTAACGATTAAAAATTAGTGATTTAAAAGCACTCTCAATAAAATTTAATCCATTAAATAAACTCTGGGATGGAATACTCATAAAATCACCTCTTTCATTTTCTTTTAGATTATAGCATAAAAAGTAAAATGCATAAAAAAACTTTATATTTATAATAATCAAATTAAAAACTATTCAAAGAAAAATGAACTTCTTATTTGAATAGTAAATTAATTATTAAATATTTTCTAAAGCTCAGTAATAAGCTCCTCAAATTCCTGCGTCATTACCAAGCTTAGCTATTTCTATAACCATGTCTTCATAAAATGATTTTAAAGTGTATTTTTTTAAATTTTCAAAAATTATTTCAGATATTCTTTTGCCTAAATTTGAAGGTCCACCTCCAATGATTACTTTGTCAACATCTAAAACGGTTTGTAAATATCCAACGGCTTTTGATAATGGCATCAAACACTCTTTAAATATATTTATAATAACTGGATCTTCATTATTGAACAATTCAACAATATCAATAATTTTAATTGTTTTAAATTCTTTTCCTAATTTTGATTCAATGTAGTTCTTGTTATCAGCTTTATTAAGTTCACGCTCTATACCTGTAGCACTACTTCTTGCTTCTAAACAACCATAAACACCGCATGAGCAAAGCAATTCTTCATCAGCGAAACAACCACCATGGCCACCTTCACTTGCGTATCCTTTTTTAGTTCCTTCTCAAATTTGTTTATTTAAAATTAAACCATGACCAACTCCAGTTCCTAAAGTGAACAGCATCATAGATTCTGGTATACCATCTTGACCTTTTTTTCATTCACCATAAGTTGCTGCATTGGCATCATTTAAAATAAATATTTTTTCAAAATTAAATATTCTTCTTGCTTCTTTTAAAAGAGGGTAGTTTCATCAATTTAAATTACCTGCAAAAACAATAATTTCAGTTTTTTTATCATATGCACCAGGTACAGAAAAAGATATTGCTTCAACATTTTCTCATTTATAACCATTTTCTTTAAAATAAATATCTATCATTTTCTTTAAATTTTCAATTATTTCAAATTTTGGTGTTTCAACAAAAAACTTACTTTTTATTTCAAAGTTTTCAATAAGTGCGCATTTAGCTGAATTTCCACCTAAGTCAATATTTAGTATCATTTTATTTCTCCTAATTTTATAATATGTGTCTTGTACTTAAATAAATTTTTCTATATGTGTAAATTCCATACATGAAAGCAAAAATATTTAGTGTTAATAGCTCAAATATTATTAAAATAAACATTGTTTTCATTGATTTTTCATTTAAATAACTTCCATATATATCAATCTTATATATAGCTTGTCAGCAGTACAATGCACTTACTATAGTTTGGATAAAAACTATACAAGGTAATATTCATCAAAAAGGAAACTGTTTTACAACCCCAATATAAATACAACTAATTATAAAAAGTAAAGTTGAAACAATGAAAACTGCAATACTTGAATTAAGCGAAAATCTTGCCTTTTCACGATCATTATATCTCATTGTTTTTATTTCCTTTCGATTGCTATTACTTGATAAGGTTTTAAAGAATCAAAACTAAAATCTTCATAATTATTTAAAATTATTTTTCAATTATTGCTATCTAGTTTTAATTTTATCAATTTATTTTCAGTTGTTCAGTTTGTTAATATAATTATTTCTTTATCTTTTAATTTTCTAGAATATGCATAATCCTGATTTTCAAAAAAGTTTATTGTTCCATCATTAAATACTTCTTCATTTAATCTTAAATTAATTACTTTTTTATAAAAATTTAAAACAGATTTATCATCATTTAATTGGTTTTTAACATTGATTGTTTTGTAATTTTCATTAACAAATAAATCTATATTTTCTTTTTCTGAAAATCCAGCATTGAATTCATCATTTCATTGCATCACACTTCTTGCATTGTCTCTTGATTTAATTCTTAAAATATCAAGTACTTCTTCTTCTGATTTTATTTTTAATAAATCATTAGCATTTCCAATTGATTCAACATCTTTAAATTCATTAAGGTTATTAAAAGTTAAATTTGTCATACCAATTTCTTCGCCTTGATAAATGAATGGAACTCCACGCATTAATGAAGTAAATGCAAAAATAGAAGTTGCACTTTCATATCAATATTTATCTACATTTCCAAATCTTGAAACAGCTCTTGGTTGATCATGATTATTCATAAATAAAGCTAAAGTAGAATTTTCTAATTGATAATATTCTTGTCATTCTTTTTGTAATTTTCAAAACAAGTTTAAATCAGGCTTAACATTTGTTCATTTGTCATTATTTTCATAATCAACTTTTAAATGTAAGAATGTAAAAACTGAATCAAGCTCTTTATTTTCTACCTTAGCATATTTAGCTGATTTTTCTTTAGTTGTTGATGAAACTTCACCAACTGTAAATATTTCATTATCAGTTCCAAAAACTTCATTATGCATCAAGTTAAAGTACTCTTCAACTTTTGCTCCATCTGTATAGAATCTTCTTCCGTCCCCAATTTCATCATTTTCAAATGATGAGGGTTTGCTATAAAGATTACAAACATCAAGTCTAAAACCGTTAATACCTTTATCTTTTCAAAACTTCAATATATTAATTAGTTCATTTCTAACTTCCGGATTTTCTCAATTTAAATCTGGTTGTTCTTTTGTAAATAAATGTAAATAGTATTTATTTAGATTAGGTACAAATTCTCAACTTAAACCACCCATTTTACTTTTTCAATTAGTTGGCTCTTTACCATTGACTGGATCTTTAAAAATATAATAATTCATATATTTTTCATCACCAGCTAACGCTTTTTTAAATCATTCATGTTGGTCAGAAGTGTGATTGAAAACTATATCTAAAACAATTGTTAAATTTCTTTTCTTTGCTTCAGATATAAGAATTTCCACTTCTTCCATAGTACCAAATTCTTCATTTATTCCGCAATAATCTGAAACATCATAACCACTATCTTTAAAAGGCGATTTTGTAAAGGGTGATATTCATATTCTAGTTATGCCTAAATTTTTTAAATAATCTAATTTATTTATTATGCCTTTGATATTTCCTTTACCTTTTTTCTTACCATCAGAAAAAGTTAAAG
Source organism: Mesoplasma coleopterae (assembly GCF_002804245.1). NCBI lineage: Bacteria > Bacillati > Mycoplasmatota > Mollicutes > Entomoplasmatales > Entomoplasmataceae > Mesoplasma > Mesoplasma coleopterae. Next base: position 594,164 of record NZ_CP024968.1, read on the forward strand.
GGAATATCTGATAAATTACTTCATTTCTCATTTTTTCCCTTTTTCTATTTAGTTTGTTATTTATGCTAAAATATATTGATTGTTAATAGCATATTCAATTGATTTAATAATCATTTTAAATTTTTCTTGATTGCCTTCAGTTACAAAATTTGGCAATTCAAATTTAGGTCAGTCATATACATTCTCAGGCAATGTAACTCCTAAATTTTGAAAATATGCTCTTTGTTCTTCAACTCATTTTGAACTAAAATAAAATTCTTTTGTAGAAACACTATAAGCTATAATCATTCCAATTCCTGTTATTATAAATGTTGCAGTAATTCCTAATAATATATATCGATAAGTTTTTATTTTCTTATTATGAGAACTTTGCTCTTGCTTATTTCCCGAAATTGCAAACAGTAAAATAGCTATTGATGGAATAACAATTAAGAAACAAAAACCTATTGCTGCCATTGGGTTTGTTTTTTGAAGTATTCCTGGTAAATCTGTATTTGCTAATAAATTCATAATATAATTTCCTTTCTTATTTCTTGAATCAATTAAATATTTCTCTTATTTTAATAATTCTGCTGCCTTAACTTCAATATTAAATTTTTCAAAATATTTAACTTTTGAAAATAGCATTGTTAACCCAATAGCTGTTGCTGCTGTTATTAACATAGAAATCATAAATCATGTATAACCAGTTCCAATTCAAGTATTAACACCTTCAATTTTTGATTCAACTTGAACATTTAAAATTCCTAATCAAGCACCATTCCCTGAATTTGTTGCACTTACACCTGAAATAACTGCTAATTCTAATCCTAAACCTGTAGCAATTGAAGCTGCTACAAATGGATACATATGTTTTAAGTTAACACCATACATTGCTGGCTCAGTAACACCTAGATAAGCTGAAACAACTGAAGGAATACCTACGTCTTTTGCTCTTGGATCTTTTTTGTTAACTAATATTCAACCAAGAACTGCGCTTCCCTGTGCAATTGCTTGTGCACATGTACCGATAAATAAGAAGTTTCCTCCATTTTGTATTGTATCTTGTACGAACACTGCATTAAATAAGTGGTGTACTCCTGTTAAAACAATTGGCGCATAGACCATACCAATTATAAATCCGAAGAAGTATTTTGCAATATTATTTGTAAATGCTCATGAAATAGCAAAACTAATAACTGATGCAACTATAAATCCTGCAGGACCAATTACAAACATAGCTAATGTAAATGTTGGTAAAATTGTAACTAATGGAACAACAATTTGACTTACAACTGCTGGTGATGTTCTTTTAATTCATTTATTGATATAAGCACCAACAATACCAATAGCAAACGCAGGAATAACTTGCGCTGTATATTGAATTTTTCAAGGATATTTCATGAAACCTCAGTCAAAACCTCCATCATCCATACCTGCCATAATTTGTCAGATTCATTTAAATCCACCATCTTGTGAAGCTTCACCAGAAACTTCATAAACATTCATTAAAGGTGGAACTAATAAACACAATCCTACAACAATCCCCATAACTTGGTCAGCTTCCATTTTTCTAAAAATACTTCAGCATAAATGAACTGGTAGTCATCAGAAACAAACTTGAGCTGGAATTCATAAGAAGTCATCAAGCCCCTGTCAGAACTGACCAGATTTTACAATTATAAAACCATTAAAATCTGCCTCCAAAATATTTCTAAATCCTAATATAATCCCCCCAGCTACTAAAACTGGAATAATTGGTATAAATACTTCTCCTAAAAAATTAAGTGATTTTAAAAATCATCCACCATTATTTTGGTTTGCAATGGCTTTTGCTTTTTCTTTTGTTACCGCTTGAACACCTGAAACAGCTACAAATTCTTTAAAGTATTTCTCAACTTCTGTACCAATAATAATTTGATATTGACCAGAAGATTTAAAAGTACCTTTAACGCTTGGCATTGTTTCAACTTTTGCTTTATTAATTAAATTTTCATCTTTAATAATAAGTCTTAGTCTTGTTAAACAATGTGTAGCTGAAATTATATTTTCAGATCCACCAAGATATTCAACAAGTTCTTTTGATCATGCTTTTAAATCAATCTTCATTTGTGGTAATTTTTCTTTTTTACCCATAATCTTTGCCTTTCTATTGGAAACATTTCCAACATAAATATTATAAAACAAAAAAATAAAAAACTAAATAATTTTGAAAAAATTTTCCATTTCAAACTTATTATTTAGTAATTTATTCCCTAATTGATATCCAATATAAAAATAATCTATAAAAATATTTATATCTGCGTTAGTTAAAAATTGACTTTTACCCATTCCACCAATATCTGTTGTAATATATCTATCACGAACTTTTTTGCTCATTAAAAAACTAAAAACTGACATTGAAATTGTATGTGTTGCTGACACTATTATGTCTGGTTTGTTTTCATCAATTATTTTTTCAATAATTTCTTCTGCAACTTTAAAACTGTTTTGATCTAATAAGTAGTATTTAAAGTTTTTATTTTTTATTTTCTTTTCAAAAGCTTCTATTCTATTCTTACCTGTTGTTATATCTTTTTTATTTAAACCAATAAATGCAATCTTTTTACTTGGATATTTTAAATTTATTATTGATGCTAATTCTTCAAACATTTTCTTATCATCAATTTTTATAGATTCTATGTTTTTAATATTTCTATTATAAACAATAACTTTTGTTGTTGAAATATTTGTAATTTCATTAATTAATTTTGCTGAAGTATTTTTTGGTAAGAGAAGTACAATTCCAAGTGGATTTCTATTTATAAGATATTTTAAATCATTAATATATTTGTCGCTTTCAGAAGAAGAAAAAAATACAAAAAAATTTATGTTTTTTTCGTTCATAAAACTTTTAACACCATTTACAATTTCCATATTTGCAGTTTCATCTTTATTATAAGGTAATATTAAATAAACATCTTTACTTGGTTTTTTAATATTTGAAGCAGCAAAATTGGGGACATAGTTTAATTTTTTTATTACTTTATCTATTTTATTCTTTGCATTATCAGATATATTATAGTTATTAAAATATCTTGAAACAGTTCCTATTCCAACGTTTGCAGCCTTTGCTATATCATGATAAGTTATATTATTTTTGCTCATTTAGTACCTCTTTTATATTTTAACTTTATTTTATAATACTAAAAAAGCAAAATAAAAAACATTGAATATTCAATGTTTTATTTAATACTTAGCTAATAAAGGTTTTTGCAAAACTCATGCCTTTGTATTGGAATCAAAGTTTTCATAAGATTTTACTTTATTCACATTTCAAAATCCTAGATTTTGATTAAAATTAACTGCGCCCTTGAACATATTATTCATACTATTTAAATTTGATGTATTTCACCCACTTATATCCTGATTAAAACTCGTAGCTCCGCCAAAAGTTGCATTCATGTTTGTTATTCTTGACACATTTCATTGTTTTATATTAGGATCATTAAATTTTTTTAAATTAAAAAATGCTGAATATAAAGAAGTTATTTCAATTGGCAAGTATGGAGAAATTTTTTCTAAGTTTTCGGGCAATCTACCTATTACAAATGCTTCTTGGTAATAATCTATACCTATTTGATAAACTTTAATACCATCATTTTTATTTTCAAGTGAAACAGTGGGCGGATAAACTTGAATATTTCCTTTCGAGTCTTCAGCTATTGTTTCTTGTTTTAAGCCATCTCTACCCAATTCTGCCATGTAGTAACTTACTCTTTTTTCTCCACCTGAAAGTGTATAGTAATTTTTATATTGATCTTTAATTTTTATATCAACAATACCACTCGCATTATTCAAAGTAAACAATTTAAAATCAATTGCGTTAAATTCTTCTTCAGATAAATTTAAATATGCTATTGATTTGGTTAAGTCTAAAAATTTATAGTTTGAGTTAACTGTAAAATCTTTTTTTACAACTTGATCATACAATTCATATATTCTTGTTGTATCAATATTTTTCATAAAAATTATTTTATCACTTATTACTTTAAACTCGCCATTAAAATTTGAGTCATTTCATTTGTAAGTTGAATCAATAAGTTCCAATTTAACTTTAATAAATTTGTCATCTTTATCTTCTTTTAAAGAACTTATAACTTTAATACCAGAAGCACTAAATTTTTTATATTCTTCAATTGCCTGATTTTCTGGTGTTTCTTCTGTTAAAAAATTATTTAAAAGATTTTCTATTTCATTAATAGAAACAACATTAACATTTCAGTTATGTTTTATAGAAGTTGAGTTTGAATATTCTAATCTTTTATTTGATAAAGATCATTGACCAATAAACATTCATGTATCTTCATGAAATTCTACATCTAAATGCTGATTTTTGCTTAAAGAATAAATAATAACAACTATTTTACCTGCACCGTATTTTTTGTCTACTGCTTGTTGTAATTCTTCCTTATTTCAAGCCTTATTCTTATGTTCATTATCATTAACTAATGAGTATAATTCTGAATTAATTATTTCAATATTCCTACTATTGTCAAATTTCGGTCTTGCTAATTTTCAGTTTCCTGTTTTTACATCAAAATCATCAATATTAATTACATTGTAAACATTTCAACTACTTAGATTTTGATTGAAACTAAGAGCATTTTCAAACATATGATCCATCATTGTAACTTTCTCTGTTTTTCATTTGCTAATATCTTTATTAAATTGAGAGGCTTTTGCAAATGTATATGACATTAATGTTACTGATTCAGTATTTCAACTAGTTATATTTCCATCAAATTTGCTTGCTTCATGGAAAGTTCCATACAGAGAAGTAACATTTGAAGTATCTCATAAACTTAAATCTTGATTAAATTCAAAACATTGATAAAACATATTTGTTAAGTTTGTTGCACCACTTGGTAAATAATTGTTAATTTGTCTAATTTTTGATGGCATAATAGGTACTTGGCCTTGAAAATTGTAACCAATTTGGTAAATAGTTTCAGTATCAATTTCTCTGACTGAAGGCTCTTTTTCATTAGCAAAATTTATAGCTACAAAAGCTTCTGTTTCATTGTCATAATAAATAGTACTTTGATTTTTTGAATTGTTTGTTCATTCATTTAAATTTACTTCAATTTCATTAGATAATTTATACTTAATGTTGTTCTTAGGAGAGACAATTATTTTTCCTTCTGTTATTGAAAATTGGATTAATTCAAATACTTCTGATGATGTATTCATTTTTATAATATATTCAATAGTTTTTTCAAGGTCAGTTTCACTAGAAGTATTAAATGATAAAATAGATAATTTATTTAATAACATGCTTAATTCTTTTGTATCAATTATTTCTTTGTTATCAACTTTAACTTCAATTTCAAAATGCGTTGAACTAATAGTATAGTTATCTTCATCAATAGTTATATTGACTTCAAAAACTGCATTTTCAATTTCATTTAGCTGTTTTTTATATACTGATATTGTTTTAACTCCATTTGGTTTATGAATATTTTTTAAAGCATTAACAACTTCTGAATCATTCATACCCTCATTTATCGACTCTTCAAAAGTTTGTTTTAGGCTATTATAATTAATAATTTCTTTTTTGCCAATTCTTATATCAACAGTAAATGTGTTGCTCCCATCAAGTTTATAATTTTCGTCTAATTCAACACTGAACTTAACTTGTTCATTTGTTAAATTGTAATTATTTGTTTCAAATTTAACTGATTTAACACCTGTTATACTTAGTATCTCATTTTCAATTGCAGATTGAGCAGCCTCCAAAGTTACATAATCGCCTTTAACCTTATTAGCTGCAGCTTGAATTTCACTTGCAGCTAAAACTTTATACATTTTTCAATCGT